>JAVXKN010000016.1:0-3264 GCA_036647315.1 Oscillospiraceae bacterium
CATAGACCTTGCCGGACTCACGGCCTCCCACGGAGACTTTTGGGAGCTTTGCCACCTCCGCCTTCACTGCGGCAGAAAAAGATTCCACCGTCAGCCCCATAGCGGTGAGCAGCTGGGGCACCAAGCCCCCCTCCCCGGTGAGAAGCGCGTACAGCAGGTGGGCCTGCTCAATCTGCTGATTGCCGTACTCCCGGGCGATGTCTTGGGCACTCTGAATGGCCTCCAGAGATTTTTTGGTAAATTCATTGGAATTCATAAAATCAGCTCCTTTCTCGCTGTCTGTATTTGTCCTTAGTATAAGATGAAAATGATGAATCATGCAAGTCTAAAATATGTCTAAATTGTAAACATTGGCACTCTCAACATCAGAGTGCCAATTTCCGCAATTTCTCTTTGTATGTAGCGCGAAACTGTGCTACAATAACTCTATTGAATACCATGGACTTTTTGGAGGTGCACTTATGAAAAAACTGCTGCGGGGCATTTCTCTGCTGCTCACGTTACTTCTGCTGCTCACGCCTCTTGCCAGCGCGCTGACACTCACCCAAGCCCAGGACCTGCTGGAGACCAATTATATCAGCGAGCTGCCCCAAGCCGCCCGTGATGCCACCACGGTGGCGGACATGATTGCGGCCTTAAACGACCCCTATACCCAGTATTTCACCCCTGAGGGCTACAAGGTTTTCACCGATTCCATGAAGGACCGTGAACAGGTGGGCGTGGGTGTCCAGTTCGCCGTTACCAAGGTGGGCGGCAAAATTTTCAACGTCTTTGCCGACAGTTCCGCGGAAAAGGCGGGGATTGTCATCGGTGACATCATTGTGGCCATTGAGGGCGAGTCTATCCTCGGCAAAACCACGGCGGAGGTGAAGACACTCATGAGCGGCGAGGCCGGCACCAGCGTCAAACTGAAACTGCTCCACAAAAACGGTGTCAACGAAACGGTGGTCTTAACCCGCAACCCCTTCACCATCCTCACCACCGAATCAGAACTGAAGGATGGGCACATCGGCTACATCTCCTGCCTGGCCTTTGGCCCGGAGACCTACGCGCATTTTTCCGATGCCATCACCAAATATGACGGCGCGGCAGACCGCTGGATTGTGGATTTGCGGGGTAACGGCGGCGGCAATGTCCAGTCCGCCATTGATGCCGCCTCCGCCTTCGCCGGCAGCGGCAAGCTCTCCTATATTCAGGACCGGTCCGGCCAGCTCACCGCCGTATCCGCCGGCAATGACGCGCTGACGGTGGACCCGGTCATCGTTTTGGTGGACGAAAACACCGCCTCCGCCTCCGAACTTTTTGCCGCTATCATCCGGGACCGCAAGGCGGGGCTAATCCTCGGCACCCGCACCTTTGGCAAAGGCGTGGCCCAGACAATCAAGGACCAATCCACCGACCCCGCCGCCTTTGCAGACGGCTCCGGCATGAAAATTACCGCCTATCGCGCCTACTCTGAAAATCTGCTCTGCCACGACGGTGCCGGTCTGCTGCCCCATTTGCTTTTGGACGAGGCACAGACCTCCAAGGCAGCTTTTCTCCTCTCCGCCACCAATCCCGGCGACCAGAATCTGAACTTTCTGCGGGTTCATGTGGGGGGCTGGCGGTTCTATGTGAATCTCACCCAAGCCGGCGATAAGGCCTATGAGGACGCTCTGGTGGCCCTTTTAGAGGCACTGCCCGCCAGTGTCCAGCTCTATCTAGGGACGGGCACGGGCACTTGGAACACCACCACGCCCAAGGCAGTGGCCGCCACCTACGCGCCTACTTACAAAGACCCCGCCGCCTTTACCGACATTTCCGGCAGCACCTACGCCGCTGAAATTAAGGCCTTGGCCGCGTTTTCCATCGTGAAGGGCGGGGGCGACGGCACCTTCCGTCCCGCCGCCAATCTCAACCGCGCCGAGCTGTGCGCCCTGTTGGCACAGGCCATGGGCTACAAAGCAACTGAGGGGAAGAGCCAGTTTAGCGACGTGCCTAAAGACACCTGGTACACCCCCTATGTCAACACGCTTTCCGACATGGGCATTGTTAACGGCGTAGGCGGCGGACGCTTCGCCCCCGCTGACCCCATGAGCCACCAGCAGTTTATGGCACTGCTGTCCCGCACCGCCGCCAAAATTTCCTATACCGCCGCCTCCGCCCTCAAAGAGGGCCCCACGCCGGAGGAATTGGCGGGCTATGCAAACTACGCCCCTTGGGCGCAGAAAGATGTCTGGCTACTGGACGGCATGTACTATGACGCGGCGAAAAACATCCAACCCAACGCCCCCACCACCCGGGAGCAGGCCGCCTGTTGCCTGTATAAAATGATGTCTAAGCTGGGTATTTTAGTGAACTGATGGGCCCTTTTACCGAAAAAACACCTGGGGCGTTCCATGGATTTTTGGAACGCCCCAGGTACTTTTTTGCCCTCTCGACAAAACCTCTCTCATATTTCCCCTTGCTTTTTGACCGCAAATAGGTTACAATCTAGTTACAAAAAGAAACACAGTCCCAACAAAAAGGAGTGGATTTTTTGCGTAACCGACTGATATCCCTAGGTTTAGCACTACTGATGATGTTCAGCCTGAGTGCCCTCGCTCTGGCTGTTGAAGCCCCCACTGCAGAAACCCCCGCCGCCCCTGCGGAAACGGTCACAGCTCCCCAAGAAGTGGCCCCCGAAACCGAAACCCCGGAAACCGACGCTGCGACCCCTGCGCCGGTGGTAGATCCCTCCGCACCTGCCGTCAAGGTAGACGGCGTGGCGGTGGAAACTGCCCAGAGCCTTTTGGAAGGCGGCACCACCTATGTCTCCCTCTACGCCGTCACCCGCGCGCTCCGCCCCGATGCCGTAGTGGAATGGAAAACGGACCGCCTCACCGCCACCGCTCCCGGGCTGGTGCTCTCCGCCAAAATCGGCAACCACCATCTGGTGGTGAATAACCGCTACCTCTATATCCCCGACGGCGTGAAAAGTGCTCAAGACGGCGACACCTTAGTCCCTGTCCGCACCCTTGCCCGGGCACTGGGCGCGGAGGTCACATGGGACGGCGCGGTGAATCTCACAAGCGGCGGCACTCCCCTAGAGGATGGCAGCACCTTTTACAATGCCACCGATGTGGACCTTTTGGCCCGGGTCATTTACCATGAGAGCGGCAACCAGCCCCTCACCGGCCAAATCGCCGTCGGAAACGTCATTCTCAACCGGGTAGCCAGCCCCATTTTCCCCAACACGGTCAAGGACGTTGTTTTCCAGCCAAACCAGTTTTATAACGCCACCTG
>JAVXKN010000016.1:3363-13790 GCA_036647315.1 Oscillospiraceae bacterium
ACTCCCCAAGGGCGGTTCCTTCGAGGTAGAGGCCATCGCAGTCAAGTAAAAAACCCAACAAAAAGGGCGAGAGATATATCTCTCGCCCTTTTATTATTACTTCTCGTCCATATAACTATATAATGTGTATTTCGAAATGCCGAAGAACTTGCAGACCTTGTCGCCGCTTTTGGTGATTAAGAACGCACCGGTGCCGTTGAGGAACTGGATGGCGCGGACCTTGTCCTCTTTAGTCATCATGGCGACAGGCTTGCCCACCACCTCCACGCTCTGGGCGATGAGCTCGTCCAGCAGGTCGCCCACGCTTTTGGTAATCTCCTCCGGCTCCGCCTTCTTTTCCGACTGCTCTACGGCGGTGAAGTCCCGGAGGGTGGTCTCCATGGAGAGCATCATGGTGATGTCGTAATTGATGGCGAAAATCGCCACCGGGTTTCCCAATCCGTTCCGAATGTAGAGGGTGGAGGATTTGAGGATTTTCCCGTCCTTGGTGCGGGTTAAGTAGGCCAAATGGTCCTGAATCATGTGTCCCTGCTCCCGGAGGGTCTCTAGGACAACGTGGGAGGGGCCGTCCCCCAGTTTGCGGCCGGTGACGGTGCCGTTCTCGATAGCCACCACAGAGTGGTCCACATCGCCGGTGAGGTCGTGAATGACAATTTCGCAGTTGGATCCAAACTGGGCCGCCAGTCCATGGGCCAGCGTCTTGAGCGTTTCTAAGGTCAGTGCGTCCATCGGTTTGCCTTCTTTCCTCTTCATATAGATAAGTTGATTTGCGATATTGTCCTTATTATAGCACAAGGCACAAAGTTTGTCTGCCCCTCTAAAAAATAATTGTTAGGTTCCACGTAGAATTTGTCAAAAGGGTCTTGCATTTTGAAAAACACTATGGTAGGATGAATACAGAAACAGGCATTATAATAGCTGCAAGGAAGTGCTGTGCGCACGGGCTGATGAAAAATCAAGCCTGTGCGCATTTTTTATCATTCATTTTTGGCCCATTGATTAAAGGAGGAATTTTGATGTATCTCATCGGAAACGGCAGACTCATCACCCGTGACCCCGCCCATCCCTACGAGGAGCACGGTGCCGTGGTGGTAGACGGCGAGACCATTCTGGCAGTGGGGGACGAGACCTCCCTGCGCAAAACCTACCCCCAGGCAGACTTTGTGGATGCCGCCGGCGGCGTTATCATGCCCGGCCTCATCAACGCCCACACCCACATCTACTCCGGTCTGGCCCGTGGCCTCTCCATCCGCGGCAACAACCCCACCAACTTTTTGGAGACCCTGGAGGGCACCTGGTGGAACATCGACCGCCACCTGACCTTAGATGGCACCCGCGCCTGCGCCTACGCCACCATTTTGGACTGCATCCGTGACGGCGTTACCACCATTTTCGACCACCACGCCAGCTTCTGCGAAATTCCCGGCTCCCTCTTCGCCATCGCCGACGTTGCCAAGGAACTGGGGATGCGCTCCTGCCTGTGCTACGAAGTCTCCGACCGTGACGGCGAGCAGAAATGCGACGAGGCAATTCAGGAAAACGCCGACTTCGCCCGCTTTGCCAAAAAAGAGAATAACGACATGGTGAAGGCCATGTTCGGCGGCCACGCACTGTTTACCATGTCCGACAAGACCTTTGAGAAGCTGGTTGCCGCCAACGACACCCACACCGGCTACCATATCCACGTCTCCGAGGGCATGAACGACGTTTACGATTCCCTGCAGAACTACGGCTGCCGCCCTGTAAACCGCCTGTTAAACCACGGGATTCTGGGCGAAAAGACCCTTTTGGGCCACTGCATCCATGTGAACACCGCCGAGATGGAGCTCATTAAAAACACCGGCACCATGGTGGTGAATAACCCGGAATCCAACATGGGCAACGCCGTGGGCTGCAGCCCCATTTTGCAGCTGATCAAGCAGGGCATTTTGGTGGGCATGGGCACCGACGCCTACACCCACGATATGCTGGAATCCTTGAAGGTCGCGCTCATCATCCAGCGGCACAACGCCTGCGCCCCCAACGTGGGCTGGTGCGAGGTGACGGATATGCTCTTCCACAACAACGCAAAAATCGCAAACAAATACTTTGAAAAGCCCCTGGGTGTGCTGAAAAAGGGTGCCGCCGCCGACGTGATTGTCATGGAATACAAGCCGTTCACCCCCTTCTCGGACGAGAACATCGACGGGCATATGCTCTTCGGCATGGAGGGCAAAAACTGCACCACCACCATGATTAACGGCAGACTCTTATACCACGACCGCAAGTTTGTGGACTTGGACGAGGACAAAATTAACGCCTGGACCATGGGCGAGGCGAAAAAGCTGTGGGGCGCACTGAACCCCTAATCCAGTTTAAGTACACTCACTCAAATATTTGGAGGTAAAAAATCATGAGCGATATTATGCGCCCCATTCCCTTTAGCCAGCTGATGCCCTGGGTTTTGGAGGAATATGAGACAAAACACAGCATTTTCGGCGTTTCTAAGGTAGTTAAGCACACAAACGGTCAGGCACGGCCCATTTTCAAGGAGAAAATCGAGTCGGTCTTTGGCCCCGCCGCCGGCCCCCACACCCAGCTCTCCCAGAATATCATCGCCGCCTACGCCGCCGGCAGCCGCTTTTTCGAGCTGAAAACCGTCCAGAAAATGGACGGCGAGGAGCTGTCCAAATGCGTGGCCAAGCCCTGCATTACGGCGGAGGACGAGTGCTACAACTGCGAGTGGTCCACCGAGCTCACCGTCCCGGAGGCCTTTGACGAGTATGTAAAGGCCTATTTCGTCTGCAAGCTGATTGCCAAAGAATTTTCGTTGGGCGACCCCAACGGCTTTGTCTTTAATATGTCGGTGGGCTACGATTTGGAGGGCATTAAGACCCCGAAAATCGACAAGTACATCGAGGGCATGAAGAACGCCGCTGGCAGTGCTGTCTGGGCGGAATGTACCGACTGGGCACTGGCGAACCTGAACCGTTTTCAGCACCTTGACGAGGCCTATGTGAAGGGCATTTCCCCGAAAGTCTCCGACTCCATCACCCTCTCCACCCTCCACGGCTGCCCCCCCGACGAGATTGAGCGGATTGCCACCTACCTGATTACCGAGAAAAATCTCAACACCTTTGTAAAGTGCAACCCCACCCTTTTGGGCTACGACTTCGCCCGCAAAACCTTAGATAGCCTAGGCTTCACCTACATCACCTTCGACGACCATCACTTCAACGAGGACCTGCAGAAAGCGGACGCCTTCCCCATGTTCCGCCGCCTGACCGCACTGTGCGAGGAGCGTGGCTTTGAGTTCGGCGTGAAGCTGACCAACACCTTCCCCGTGGACGTAGCCGCCGGTGAGCTGCCCTCCGAGGAGATGTACATGTCCGGCCGCTCCCTCTATCCCCTCACCATCGGCCTTGCCACCCAAATTTCCAAGGAATTTGACGGCAAGCTGCGGATTTCCTACTCCGGCGGTGCCGACGTTTCCAACATCGCAAGCCTTGTGGACGCAGGCATTTGGCCCATCACCATGGCTACCACCGTCCTAAAGCCCGGCGGCTATCAGCGGTTCTCCCAGATTGGGGAGCTTCTCATGGACTGCGGCAATCAGCCCTTTACCGGCGTAGACGCCGCCAAGGTGGCAGCACTCTCCGCCAACGTCACCGCCGAGGCGCATTACAAAAAGCCTGTAAAGCCCATCCCCGACCACAAAAACGGACAGCAAGTCCCCCTGCTGGACTGCTTTGAGGCACCCTGCCGCACCGGCTGCCCCATCCATCAGGACATCCCCGCCTACCTGATGGCGTCCTCCAACGGCAACTATGAGGAAGCCCTCCGCATCATCCTCCGCCGCAACGCCCTGCCCTTCATCACCGGCACCATCTGCCCCCACCACTGCGGCGACAAGTGCATGAGAAACTTCTACGAGGAGTCCGTCCGCATCCGTGACGTGAAACTTCTCTGCGCCCAAAAGGCTCTCGCCGCTGTCCTCCCCACCCTGAAAGCCAAGCCCGCCGCATCCGGCAAGCGGGTGGCCGTGGTAGGCGGTGGCCCCGCCGGCATTTCTGCCGCCTACTTCTTAGCCCGTGAGGGTGTGGACGTGACGGTACTGGAACGCCGCAACACGCTGGGCGGCATCGTCCGCAACGTGATTCCCGAGTTCCGCATCCCCGCAGATGCCATTGATAACGACATTTCTCTGGCCATCACCTACGGCGCGAAATTCCAGACCGGCGTAGAGGTGAAGTCCGCCAAGGAGCTTTTAGATCAGGGTTACACCCATGTGATTTTCGCCTGCGGCGCCTCCAAGCCCGGCTCTGCCCATTTGGAATACGGCCAGGAAGAAAACGTCATTGAATTCTTAGAGGCCGCCAAGTCCGCCCCTGAAACCCTCCGTCTGGGCACCGACGTGGTGGTCATCGGCGGCGGCAACACCGCCATGGATGCCGCACGGGTGGCAAAGCGTCTGCCCGGCGTGGAGCACGTCCGCCTGGTCTACCGCCGCACCCGCCGCTATATGCCCGCCGACGAGGAAGAATTGGCGTTGGCACTGGAGGACGGCGTAGAGTTCATGGAGTTGCTGGCCCCCATCGGGGTCCGCGATAACGTCCTCACCTGCCACAAGATGGAGCTGGGCGCACCGGACAAATCCGGCCGCCGTTCCCCTGTTGACACCGGCGAAATCGTCACCATGCCCGCCACCGCCCTCATCACCGCCGTGGGCGAAAAGGTGGACGAGAGCATTGATACACACGGTGCCGCCGCCGTCATTGGCGACATGAAGAAGGGCCCCGCCACCGTGGTTGAGGCCATTGCCGATGCCACCGCCGCCGCCGTCGCCATCGCCGGCATGGACCCTGAAACCGAAGTTGGGAAAAACATCACCGCCGACTACGACAAGCCCAAAAACAAGCACGGCAACGTCTGCACCGACTGTGACAGCTGCGACGACACCCGCTGCCTTGGCTGCGCCACCGTCTGCGAGACCTGCACCGAGGTCTGCCCCAACCGTGCAAACATCGCCGTCAAGGTCCCCGGAATGCGTCAGGCCCAGATTGTCCATGTGGACGGCATGTGTAACGAGTGCGGCAACTGCGCCACCTTCTGCCCCTACGACAGCCGCCCCTACCGGGACAAGTTCACCCTCTATTGGAGCGCGGAGGATTTTGCAAACAGCGAGAATCAGGGCTTCCTCCCCCACGGCGAAAACAGCGGCGTGTGCACTGTCCGTCTGGACGGCATGGTGAAGGATTACGATGTCACCGACCCCGCCTGCGGCCTTTACGAGGGCATCCGTCAGCTCATTCTGGCTGTGCGGAACGACTATGGTTATCTGGTGAAGTAATTCACCTTTTGACGGAGCTCCTCTCCCTCACCAAATCGGGAGGGAGGGGGGTCCGGCTCCTTAAAAGTGGACCCCCTTACTTGCTCAATTTGTAAGGAGGAAACCAACATGCAGCATCTCAGAAGAATGGAAGGGCGGGTCGCCCTCATCACCGGCGGAGGCGGCGGTATCGCACGAGGCATCGCCAGAGCGTACGCAGACGAAGGCGCGCAGCTCATCCTCACCGACCTGTTCCCGGAGGGAATGGCAAAAACCAAGGCAGAATTGGAGCGGGATTTCGGCGCGGAGGTCTTTACCTATGTGGCGGACGGCTCCAAGGAGGAAGAAGTCAAGGCGGCCATCGAGGCGGGAGTTGCCCACTTTGGAAAACTCAACGTGGTGATTAACAACGCCCAAGGCTCCGCCTCCGGCCTCACGTTGGTGGAGCACACCACGGAGGACTTCAAGCTGGCTGTTTTTTCCGGCCTGTTCGCCACCTTTTACTACATGAAGTACGCGTTCCCCTACTTAAAGGAAACCCAAGGCTCGGTGATTAACTTCGCCTCCGGCGCGGGAATTTCCGGCAACCCGGGCCAGAGCTCCTACGCCGCCGCCAAGGAGGGCATCCGTGGTATGTCACGGGTAGCCGCCAACGAGTGGGGCTGCTACAACATCAACGTGAACGTGGTCTGCCCCTTAGTCATGACGGATAAGCTGGAGGCATGGGGCAAGGAAAATCCGGAGATGTTCCGCAAAAATCTTCAGGCCATCCCCTTGGGTCGTTACGGCGACGCGGAAAAGGACGTGGGCAAAATCTGCGTATTCCTCGCCAGCTACGACGCAAAATACGTCACCGGCGACACCATGTTCGTCCAAGGCGGCTCCGGCATGAAACCCTAACCATTCTTAGTGCAGCAAAAAAGCACCCACGGAATTTTCCGTGGGTGCTTTCTTTTTGAACCTATTGGGGCTTTTTCCGGCTGTACGGCGTGCCCTCCAGCGGAAGGGCGGTTTGGAAGTTCTTGTCGTAGTTATAATAGGCCAGCTGGACGGCGGGCGGGGTGGGAATGGAGCAGATTTCGCCGATGCCCTTGGCTCCGCAGGCCAGCTCCGAGTGGCTCTTGCCCACGATTTTGGTGATAATCTCCGGGACCTGATTGGACCGCATGAGGCCCAGTGTGGCGTAAATCGCCTTAGGTCTGCCGTTTTCCAGCGGGAAGTCCTCGGTGAGTGCGTAGCCCAAACTCATGGCGACACCGCCCTCGATTTGGCCCTCCACGTTTAAGGGGTTCACGGCTCTGCCCACGTCGTGAGCCGCCACCACCCGCTTTAAGGTGCCGTCGTCGTTTAATTCCACCAGATGGGTGGCGTAGCCGTAGGCGATATGGCTCACCGGGTGGGGGAGATCCGCCCCCAGCTTATCCGTAATGCCCGCGTATTCCTGCTGGAAGTTGACCCCCTCCACCGCCGTTAAATCACGGCCGTGTAGGGCTTTTTTCAGCTCTACGGCGCAGCGGCGGGTGGCCTCGCCGGTGAATAGGGTCTGGCGGGAGGCGGTGGTGTTCCCCGAATTGGGGGCGATGGAGGTGTCCGGCGCGTCCCACACCACCACGCTGGCGGGCAGGCCGGTAGTCTCGCAGACAATCTGGGCCATGGCGGTACCTAAACCCTGTCCGATACAGGCGGCGGAGGAGCGAATATGGACGATGCCCCCCTCCACATGGAGGATGCAGCGGCCGGTGTCCGGGATGCCCACGCCCAAGCCGGAGTTCTTGATGGCGCAGGCGATGCCCGCCTTGGGGTTGGCCTCATAGTAGGGGCGCACCGCGTCCAGCGTCTCCACCAGCGCGGTGGATTCGTCGGCAATCTGGCCGTTGGGCAGGGACTCGCCGGGGCGGATGGCATTCCGATAGCGGATTTCAAAGGGGGTGATGCCCACCTTTTCCGCCAGCAGATTGAGGTTACATTCGGCGGCAAAACAGCTCTGCGTGACCCCGAAACCACGGAAGGCACCGCAGGGGGGATTGTTGGTGTAAAAGGCCTTGCCGTCGATTTCCACGTCCTCAAAATGATAGGGGCCGGCGGCGTGGGTGCAGGCACGCTGGAGCACCGGGCCGCCCAGACTGGCGAAGGCACCGGAGTCCGTTAAAAGGGTGGCTTTGAGGGCGGTGAGGTTGCCGTTTTCGTCGCAGGCGGTGGTGAATTCCATCTCGAAACCGTGGCGTTTGGGGTGACAGAGCATGGACTCTTTGCGGGTAAAGGCCACCTTCACAGGTTTTTGCAACAAACTCGCCAGTACGGCGGCGTGGTGCTGGACGCTCATGTCCTCCTTGCCGCCAAAGCCGCCGCCCACCGCTTTGGCAACTACCCGCACCAAATCCGGGTTCAGACCGGTGGCATCGGCGCACTCACGTTTGGTCTGGTAGATGCCCTGGTCGGCGGAATAGACCACAATGCCCGCCCCCTCGGGGGCTGCAACGGCGCACTCCGGCTCCAAAAAGGCGTGCTCTGTGGGCGGGGTGTGGTATTTGGTGGTGACGACATATTTGGAGTTTTTGATTTTCTCGTCGGCATTGCCACGGGACAGATGCTCGTGGGCCAAAAGGTTGCCCCCCTCCTGCAACGCGGGGGCACCGGGGGCCATGGCCTCCTCCAGAGACAAAATCGGGGGGAGCACGTCGTATTCGATTTTCACCAGAGCCTTGGCCTGATTCATGGTTTCCGGCGTTTCCGCCGCCACTAAGACGATGGGGTCGCCGCAAAAATGGACCTCGCCTCCGATGGGTACCAGCACCCACTGGTCACGTTTCAGATGGCCCACCTTGATTTCGCCCTTTAAGTCGGCGGCGGTGACGATTTTCAGCACCCCGGGGAGGGCGGCGGCCTCTGTAATGTCAATGGATTTCACGATGGCACGGGGATATTCCGAACGGACAGCGGAGCCGTACACCATGCCCGGCAGTCTGATATCGTCGGTGTATTCCGCCTCGCCCAAGGCTTTGGCGGGGGCATCCACCCGATAGAGATTCTCTCCCACCTTGCCGGTGAGGGTGGTAGCGGGCACCGGGGTGTTCTCCCGGAACAGCTTTCCCGCCAGCAGAACGGCATCCTCAATCTTTTGGTAGCCGGTGCAGCGGCAGATGTTATTGCGCAGAGCCAGCACCACCGCATCCCTTGTGGGGTCCGGATTTTGCAGCAGCAGCGCGTGGGCCGCCATCACCATGCCCGGGGTGCAAAAGCCGCACTGGACAGCGCCGCAGCTGGTGAAAGCGTGGGCGTAGACCGCCTTTTGGCGGGGGGTTAAGCCCTCGCAGGTGAGGATTTCCTTGCCCTCGCACTTGGAGGTTTTCAAAACACAGGCCTTGGTGGCCTTTCCGTCCACTAGGACGGTGCAGGTGCCGCAGGCACCCTCGGAGCAGCCGTTTTTCACGGAAGTCAGACCTAAATTCTCGCGGAGAAACGTCATCAGACGCTCATCTTCCTCAGTGGTGACGTTTTGACCGTTGACCTTCAATAGATACACATAAAGGCCCCCTTTCCCATTCTTCTTCATAGTTTACCACCAAAACCAAGGAAAGGCAACTCCCTACCTTTCGTCAAAATAGCCAAAAATCAAAAAGATTTTTAGGTAAAAGAAAAAACTTTTAGTTATCCTATTGACAAGGGCAAACATCATGGTATGATGGATGCAGAACGTATAAGATTGTCCCTATTTATAAGGAGGTCATTTTCGTGGAAAAAATCAAGTGGGCAGAAAACAAGATGCCCAAGAGTGACGACAAGCAGCTTTCCATCATGGAGCTGGGCAGTGTCGCCAACGCCCGCAGCTTTCACCGCAGCTTCCCCCAGTATTCGGTAACGCCCCTGGCCCACCTCTCCGGCATGGCAGAGGGTTTAGGTCTGGCAGACCTGTTCGTCAAGGACGAGTCTTACCGCTTCGGGCTCAACGCATTTAAGGTGCTGGGCGGGTCTTTCGCCATGGCGCGGTACATTGCAAAGGAGCTGGGCCGTGATGTCTCCGAGATGACCTACGACTTCTTAACCTCCGAGCAGCTTCTCAAAGACTTCGGACAGGCCACCTTCTTCACCGCCACCGACGGCAACCACGGCCGCGGCGTGGCATGGAGTGCCAACAAGCTGGGTCAGAAGTCCGTGGTACATATGCCCAAGGGCAGCACCAAAACCCGCTTTGACAACATCGCCAAGGAGGGTGCCACCGTCACCATTGAGGAAGTCAACTACGACGAGTGCGTCCGCATGGCAGCCGCTGAGGCGGCGGCAACGCCCCACGGCGTCATGGTTCAGGACACCGCATGGGAGGGCTACGAGGAGATTCCCGCTTGGATCATGCAGGGCTACGGCACCATGGCCAGCGAATCCTCCCAGCAGCTGCGTGAGTGCGGCGTGAACCGCCCCACCCATGTGTTCGTTCAGGCGGGCGTTGGCTCTCTGGCAGGTGCCGTTGTTGGTTATTATGCCAATCTGTTCCCGGAAAATCCCCCCAAGTTCATCGTCATGGAGGCGGACATCGCCGGCTGCCTCTACAAGGGCGCAGTTGCCGGGGACGGACAGCCCAGAATCGTTGAGGGCGACCTGCAGACCATCATGGCGGGCCTTGCCTGTGGCGAGCCCAACACCGCCTCTTGGGATATTCTGCGCAACCATGTAGATGCCTTTGTCTCCTGCCCCGACTGGGTTTCCGCCAAGGGTATGCGGATGCTCTCCGCACCCGCCAAGGGCGACCCCCGCGTCATTTCCGGCGAGAGCGGTGCTGTGGGCATGGGCCTTATCTCCACCCTCATGGAATCGGACGACTACAAGGATTTGCGGGACAAAATCGGTTTGGACCGGTTCTCCCAGGTCCTCATGTTCTCCACTGAGGGGGACACCGACCCGGAGATGTACGAGAAAATCGTCTGGGGCGGCAAAATGCCCACCGTGTAAGAACGGAGTAAGACGGATTGCCACACCATCGTGCGCGATGGTTCGCAATGACAGAGTTGTTCGTTGGAATTCTTGCAATGGTGCCGCACGATTTCCCTGCAATCCGTCCCCATCCCGCGAAAAAGACGGCTAACCTTTCGGTCAGCCGTCTTTTCAAAAAATGCGAATTTACTTC
>JAVXKN010000017.1:0-13582 GCA_036647315.1 Oscillospiraceae bacterium
GCAGCCGGTATAAACCGACCCGTCCCGGCAGAGAATAGCCGCCCCTACGGGAAAATTCGAGTAAGGACAGTAGGAAAATTGCAGCATCTCAAACGCTTTGTTCACCAGTTCACGGTCCGTCATAGTCATCACCTCAAAAAGTTCTTATGAGCATTATAGTAGAAGGGGGGCAAGAAGGCAAGTGGAATCCAAAAAATGTGACGAAAAGACCACCCAAATTGCCGTTCTGTGGACTTTCGTTTCCCGGGGGATTGCCCGATTCTGCCAGTGCCGATTTTTGACAGAGCTATTGCAAAGGGGGAGAAAATCTGGTATAGTAGGTAAATAAAATGTCCCGAAATAGGAGATGGATACATGGCAGTTCAAGATAAATCAGCCAAACGCCAGCAGGAAGATATCGCGCTCAACCGTCTACTGCTCTGGTTTGGCGGTACTGTAATATTGGAACTTCTGGTTTTACTGATGAACCGGGTTTATTTGAATGGCACGGTGCAATTAGTTGCCGCGCTGAATAAAGTGATCCTTATTTTATGCGTGGTAGGTGTGGTGCTGGCGGTAGTTTCCGGCCTGTGGCTGGCGCGCTGCCGCAAGGAAAAAAAGCACACCACCATGCCCGCCGCCTGTCTGGTGTTTTTCGCCGCGCTGGCTATCTGCAGTGCCGTCACCACGCTGTGGCGCGCCGCCGGTCTGGATCTTCTCTATATGCTGCTCCCCGCCATCTGTATTTTAGCGTTGGTGTATTACCTCTATCAGCGTGAATTTTTCACCGTGGCCCTCCTCTCCGCCGGTACTCTTTTGGCGACATGGCTTTTGTGGAAAGCGGCGGGTACCCCCAGTACCATTACTTATGCCGTCTGTATTTTCGTGGCGGTGCTGGCGGTAGTGATCGCCATCGTCACCCGGCTCCTCCAAATGAAGGACGGTCAGTTCACCGTGAAAGAGACCAAGCTGCGGGTTTTCCAGAAAAACGCCACCTATCTCTGCATCTACATCACCTGCATCATCTCCGTTCTGGTGCTTCTGGCGGGCCTTCTGCTGGGTGCCACGGCAGCCTACGCCGCCCTGTTCCTCACAGTGGCATGGATTTTCATTATGGCGGTGTTCTACACCGTCCGCCTCATGTAAGAGAGACAGCATTTAGATTCAAAAAAGTACCGCGGACACCGTTTGGTGTCCGCGGTACTTTTTTTGGGAGGAGGGGAAGATTTAGTTTAGAGAGAGCAGTTAGCGGGCCTCGCGGAACCAAGTACCAAAAGCGGCCCAGGGGCTGCCAATCCAGTAGAGTGCCTGGGTGCTGGTGGAGAACCAGTTGGTGCGGTTTACGCGCTTGGAGGTCTCGTTGTTGCGGGTCTCCGTGGAGGTGGTCAGTGTCTTTTTCATAGGATGCGCCCCTTTCAGTTTTTGATTCCTTGACTTCTAACTGACCTCATTGTACAATGCTTTTATATATTACACAAACAACTGCTTTTCATAGTTAGCATGACGAAAAGGAATGATGAAAGTGGACATCAGCCGTTATGAGGCCGTACTGAAAACCGTAGAACTGGGAAATATTACGCGGGCCGCCGATGCTCTGGGGTATACCCAGTCGGCGGTGAGCCGGATTATCGCGGATTTGGAGCGGGAGTGGCAGGTGTCCCTCCTCACCCGCAACCGCACCGGGGTGGTGCTCACGTCGGCGGGGGAGACACTGCTGCCCCATCTCCGTGCCATCTGCAACGCCCAGAGGGATTTGGAGGAGCAGGTGGGGGAACTCCACGGCCTCACCGGCGGCACCCTCCGTCTGGGCACCTTCTCCAGTATCTCCATCCACTGGCTGCCCGGGATGATGAAGTCCTTTCTCAGCCTTTACCCCAATATCCGCTTTGAGCTGTATAACAGCATGGAATACGCGGATATCGAAAGCTGGATTATGAAAGGGGAGGTGGACTGCGGATTTATCGGTCTCCCCGCCGTCCAGCCCATCGAAACCATCTTCCTCCGCCGTGACCGCCTTTTGGCGGTGCTCCCCGCCGACCATCCCCTTGCCGGTGCCGCCAGCTATCCCATCGCCCGCTTTGCAGACGAGCCCTTCATCCAGCTGGACGACGACCGTGACCGGGAGTACGCCCGCATTTTGGAGCAGTTTGGGGTGCATCCCACGGCAAAGTATCGGGTCAACGACGACTATGTGATTATCGCCATGGTGCAGGAGGGGCTGGGGGTAAGCTGCCTGCCGGAACTGGTGCTCAAGGAGGCGGGGGATTCCATCGTGACCCTCCCGCTGGACACCCCCCAGTTTCGCGATATTGGCATCGCCGTAAAGCGTAAAGCGTCCACTTCCCCGGTGACTGCCCGATTCCTCCGCCACGCCCAGGAGTGGATGGAGGCCTATCAGGACGAGGACTAAAAAAGGGCGGCGTTCCCGATTTGTTCGGGAACGCCGCCTGTTTTATTTGATTATCTTCTTCTGCGTCCGTAGCGGTTCCGGGGCTTAAAGACGGTAAACCGCAGGATTAAAACCACGATGAGCAGCAGTACCGCCACCACTAAAATTTTCACCCACAGCTGGGAGAAAAACAGCTTGACCTGATGGAGCCGGTAGAGCATTTCCGACCGCTCCACGTCTTGGACAGCCACCAGAGAGACGGGGGGATAGGTGGTACCGCCGCAGGTCACGGTGACTTCGCCCAGCACCTGACCGGCCTTGATGGGGGCCTCCACGGTGTCGTAAAAAAGCTTGACCTCTTTTTTCATCGTTGCCAAATCCAAATTGGCGGGGAGGGTGGCCTCCATGGCGGTTTCCGGCCGCAGAGCCACAGAGGAAACCTCATTGGAGAGCGTGACGGGAATCTCCTGCAGGGGGGTTATGCCGTCTAAAATGGTCTGCCGCTGGAAGTTTGCAAAGCCCCACTCAAACATCCGGGTAGTCTCGGAGAAGGACTGGCGCAGCCGCTCACCGTTCTCTTGTTTGATAATCTCTGCACCCAGAATGACGGAGATAAGGTATTTCCCGTCCTTTTCGGCGGCGGCGGCCAAGCAGGAGCCGGCCTCCGGGGTGGTGCCGGTTTTCACGCCGATGGCGTACTTGTAATAATAGCCGCGGATGTTGAACGTGGAAATCAGGGCGTTGGTGTCGTGGAGTACCCGCTCATCGTGCATATTGGTGGGGGGGACAGTATAGCTCACGGAGGAGACAATCTCCCGAAAGGTGGAGTTCTGCATGGCCTGACGGACAAAGAGGGTAATGTCGTAGGCGGTGGTGTAGTGGTCGTCAACGTGGAGACCGTGGGTGTTGGAAAAGTGGGTGTTCTCACAGCCCAGCTCCTTGGCGCGCTGATTCATCTTGTCGATAAAGCTGTCGATGTCCCCGGCCACCGCCACCGCCAAAATGTTGGCGGCCTCGTTGGCGGAGGGAATGAGGAGACAGTGGAGCAGGTCATTGACCGTCATCTGCTCCCCCACCTTGATGTCCTGGGTGGAGCCGTCGGCGGACAGGTCCCGATTCATGGAGGCATCGGCGGTAATCACGTCAGTGAGTGCCAGCTCGCCACGGTCAGCGGCCTCTAAAACCAGCAGTCCGGTCATCACCTTGGTGATGCTGGCGGGGTACCGCTTTTCGTGGGCCTGATACTCGTAGAGAATGTCGCCGTTTTCCCCGTCAATGAGGATGGCGGCGGTGGCGGCGGGCTTGGGGTCCTCCAGTCCGCCGGCAGTCAGCATGGCCTGCGTATTGGAGGGGGTGCCAACAGCCAGCACCCCTGTGGGCAGCAGCAGGGCAAGGGACAGAAGCAGCGGTAAAAATCTATATTTTTTCATAGGAAAAACTCCAAACTTGTGATATAATTGTAAGAACTTATTTCAGATACTGAGTATATCAGAAATTGAGACCGTGCGCAACTGTGGAAAGAGGGGAAAATGGGTGAAATTATCCAAGGCAGAATGGGCAATCTGCGTGATTGCGGCCTCCCTCCTCCTCTTTAGCGGCGGCTACTTTGCCGGCAGTGGCAATCGGGCACAGCCCTATACCGTCACCGCCCAGCACCAGAGCGCGCCCACCCCCTCTCCGCGCCCCACGGCCACAAGCCATATGGAGCAAATTCAAATCAACATCAACACCGCCTCCGCCGCAGAGCTCACCGTCCTGCCCGGTATCGGGGAAAAGCGGGCGGCGGACATTGTAGCCTATCGGGAGAAGCACGGCGAGTTCACCCGAAAAGAGGACTTAACCGAGGTAGCGGGCATCGGCGAAGCCACCCTAAAGGGCCTGGCGGAGTACATCACCATAAAGTGAGGAAAATCCCCATGAAAATCTTAGTGGTAGACGATGAGAAGGTCTTAGTCAAGGGCATCAAATTTAACCTGGAAACCGAGGGCTACGAAGTCACCGTAGGCTACGACGGACAGGAGGCGGTGGAGCTGGCGAAAAAGGACAGCTTCGACCTCATCATCCTGGATTTAATGATGCCGAAAATCGACGGTCTGCAGGCCTGTATGCAGATTCGGGAATTTTCCACCGTCCCCATCATCATGCTCACCGCCCGCAGTGAGGATACCGATAAAATCATCGGCTTTGAGAGCGGCGCGGACGATTATATCACCAAACCCTTCAATATTTTAGAGCTGAAGGCCCGTATTCGCGCCATGCTCCGCCGCAGTGGGGCGGGGGAGCGGAAGCTGCCTAAAAGCCGCTTAGAGCGTGAGCATATCGCACTGGACACCGACGAGCGGGCGGTATGGAAGGACGGCGCACCCATCGACCTCACCGCCAAGGAATTTGACCTGTTGGAGCTGTTTTTGCGCAATCCCGGTCGGGTCTATTCCCGAGAGAGCCTCCTCAATGTGGTTTGGGGCTACGAATATGTGGGGGAGTATCGGACGGTGGACGTCCATATGCGCCGCCTTCGTGAAAAACTGGAGCACGACCCGGCAAATCCCGAATTGCTCCTCACCAAGTGGGGCGTGGGGTACTATCTGAAAAATAGCTGAATCCCTAAAAAATGACCTGAATAAGGGGGCGAGGGCATGGACGAAGCCAAGGCGGACAGAAAACAAAACGCTGCACAGTGGGACAGGGGAGAAGAACCGAAAAAAATCCACTTCTTCCGCAGCCTGCAGACCAAGTTTGCCCTCACCTATATCCTTGCCATCGCCGCCGTCCTGCTGCTGCTGAACACCTATCCCGTCCTCATCAGCGAGGATTTGGTCTTCAATTCCAAGCAGATTTCTCTGCAGAATCAGGCCGCTGTCATCGGCGGCGCGCTGGCGGTTTCGGAAAATCTCACCGTAGACGGCGTAAAAGAGGCCATGACCGTTTTGGACGACGGGGTGCTGGCCCGCATTGTGGTCACCGACCCTGACGGGAAAATGCTCTATGACACCCAAGAGGGCGGCATGAATATCGGGACAGCGGCGGATGCAGACGAGATTCAAAAGGCGTTGGACCACAAGGACGTGTTCCGTATCGCCTATGAGGACGGTGCCTTTCGCAGTGCCGCCGCCGCCCCCATTGTCTACCGCAGTAAAATCATCGGTGCCGTCTATTTAAGCGAAATCGACGTGGAGCAGGCGGAGCTTCTCTCCGGCATCCAATCCAATCTGCGGAACATTTCCATCATTATCTGTATTCTGGTGCTGGGGATGAGTGCCCTCTTTTCCAAGGCACTGGCGGGGCGTATCGGCACCCTTTTGGGAGCCATCCGCATCGTGCGAGAGGGGCAGTACAGCCACCGGGTAAAGCTTTCCGGCGGGGACGAGCTCTCCCAGCTGGCGGGGGAATTCAACCAGCTTACCGGCAGGCTCCAAACCACAGAGGAGGTCCGCCGCCGCTTTGTCTCCGACGCGTCCCACGAACTGAAAACCCCCCTTGCCTCCATCCGTCTGCTCACCGATTCCATCCTGCAAAACGAAAAGATGGACGATGCAACCGCCCGTGAGTTTGTGGGGGACATCGGCGACGAGGCCGACCGCCTCAATCGCATTACAGAAAAACTCTTAACCCTCACCCGCATGGACGACACTGCGGTGCAGCCCGCCGTCCCCGTGGATGTGGGTGAGGTGCTGACAAAGGTGGAGCATATGCTCAAACCCCTTGCCGCCGCCGTCAACGTCAGTTTGGAGTGCCACTTAGAGGAGAACTGCCTCATCGCCGCCACCGAGGACGACCTCTACCAAATCGCCTTCAATCTGGTGGAAAACGCCGTCAAGTATAACCTCCCCGGCGGCAGTGTACTGGTGAGTTTGGCGGGAACCGAAGACGCGGTGATTCTCCGTGTGGAGGACACCGGCGTAGGGATCCCGGAGGAGGATTTGAATAAAATCTTCGACCGTTTCTATCGGGTTGACAAGGCCCGCTCCCGGGCCGCCGGCGGTACCGGCCTAGGGCTCTCCATCGTGCAGGACACCGTAAAAGCCCACGGCGGTACCGTAGAGGCCCGCCGACGAGACCCGGAGGGCACCTGCTTTGTCGCCACATTCCCCCGTCTGAAAACGCCCCAAATCGTTTCACGAAAGGACGAAATAATATGAAATTTGATACAAACTGCCTCCACGCCGGCTACACCCCCAAAAACGGCGAACCCCGGAACCAGCCCATCGTCCAGTCCACCACCTTCCGCTACGAGACCGGCGCGAAAATGGGCGCGCTCTTTGACCTTGAAGCGGCCGGCTATTTCTACACCCGCCTGCAAAACCCCACCAGCGATTCGGTAGCGGCAAAAATCTGCGCCCTGGAGGGGGGCACCGCCGCCATGCTCCTGTCCTCCGGGCAGGCAGCCTCTTTTTTCTCCGTGTTTAACATCTGTTCCTGCGGCGACCATGTGGTCTGTTCCAATGCCGTCTACGGCGGCACCTACAACCTCTTCGCCGTCACCATGCGCCGGATGGGCATCGACTTCACCTTCGTCCACCCGGACTGCACCCCGGAGGAGTTAAACGCCGCCTTCCGCCCCAATACCAAAGCGGTGTTCGGCGAGACCATCGCCAACCCCTCCCTTGTGGTGCTGGACTTTGCAAAGTTTGCCGCCGCCGCCCACAGCCACGGGGTGCCCCTCATTGTGGACAACACCTTCGCCACCCCCGCCAACTGCCGCCCCTTTGAGTGCGGCGCGGACATCGTCACCCACTCCACCACCAAATATCTGGACGGCCACGCCATGACCGTAGGCGGTGCCATCGTGGATTCCGGCCATTTCGACTGGACAAAGTACCCGGACAAATACCCCGGCCTGTGTACTCCGGACGAGAGTTACCACGGGGTTACTTACACGGAGCGGTTCGGGCTGGAGGGCGCGTACATCACCAAGGCGGTTGTCCAGCTGATGCGGGACTTCGGCTCCACCCCCGCCCCCATGAATTCCTTTCTGCTGGGCATGGGCATTGAAACCCTCCCCCTGCGGATGAAAAAGCACTGCGAAAACGGCCTTGCCGTGGCGCAGTTCCTTGAAAAGCACCCCAAGGTAGCATGGGTCAACTACCCCGGTCTGCCCAGTAGCCCCTACTACGCTCTGGCGCAAAAATATCTCCCCAACGGCACCTGCGGCGTGGTGGCCTTCGGACTGGTGGGTGGCCGTGCCGCCGCCGAGCAGTTCATGGGCGGGCTGAAACTGGCCTCCATCGCCACCCATGTGGCAGATGCCAAAACCTGCGTCCTCCATCCCGCCTCCACTACCCACCGGCAGATGTCAGACGGGGAATTAAACGCCGCCGGCGTAGCCCCCGACCTGATTCGTTTCTCCGTGGGCATCGAGGATATTAGAGACATTCTGGCGGATGTGAACGGCGCGCTGGAACAGCTGTAAATCAAAAAATTCCCCGACGATTTTTCGTCGGGGAATTTTTCTGTCTATAAGCTACTTTTCATAGGTGTGCAGACAAATCTCATGGATTTTCGCCTGCAAGCCCTTCAAGTCCAAAAAGGTCTCCGGCCGCTTTCGGGGGTCACGGAGGAGGAACGCCGGGTGGTAAATAGCCATCATCTCCACCCCTGCTTTGGGGTAGAAAATGCCGTGCTGCTGGGTAATCTTAAACTTTTCGTCCATCAGCTTTTGGGCGGCGACCCGGCCCAGACAGACGATAATCTTCGGCTTTAAGAGTGCCACCTGATTGCGGAGGTACCCGATGCAGGCATCCTCCTCCACCCCCAGAGGGTCCCGATTTTGGGGCGGGCGGCATTTGACGATGTTGGCAATGTAGATATTTTTGCGGTCAAGGTCAATGGCACCCAGCATATCGTCCAAAAGCTGGCCGCCCCGTCCCACGAAGGGCTCGCCGGTTAAATCCTCCTGCTCCCCGGGGCCTTCACCGATGAAAAGTACCTCCGCATTTTCCGGTCCAACGCCGAATACCACGTTTTTTCGCGTGTCCGCCAGCGAACATTTGCGGCAAACCATACATTCTGCCCGCAACTGGTCCCAATTTAGCACTCAAACCGCCTCCAAAATTGCTTTTCTCTATTGTAACAGGAACGCTGAAATGATACAATACCCATATATATAAGGAGGGGCACCCATGAAACACATTCTGCGATGCATTTCATCCCTGTTCCTAGCGGCACTTCTGGTCTGCGGGCTCTGTGTCCCCGCGCTGGCGACCCCTCCGACGACCCCACAGAGTTTGAGTTTGAAAATTTTATTTACCCACGACACCCACGACCATTTTCTCCCCCTGCCCGCGGGGGATGGCGGTGAGTACGGCGGCTACACCCGACTGGCTACCCTCCTGCAACAGGAGCGGGAAAACGCCGAAGTGCCCGTCATTACCGTGGACGGCGGCGACTTCTCCATGGGGAGCCTTTTTCAGACCATCTACGCCACCGATGCCCCGGAACTGCGGACCCTGGGTGCCTTGGGCTATGATGCCGTCACCCTGGGAAACCACGAATTTGACTACCGGGGTCAAGGCCTTGCGGATATGCTCACAAATGCCAAAAAGAGCGGCGACCCCCTGCCTGCCGTTGTCCTTTCCAACTACAAGCCCAATCCTGATGGCAGTGCAGCCTCTGCCACGGTACAGACTGCGCTGGACAATTTCCCCGTCACCGATTACACCATCTTGGAGCGGGACGGTTTGAAAATCGCCATCTTCGGGGTGGTGGGGGTGAGCTCGGATGAGTGCTCCCCCATGTCCGGCATGACCTTAGAGCCGGTAGCCGACGCGGCAAAACGGGTGGTGACAAAGATTGAGGAGCAGGAAAAGCCGGACTTTATCGTCTGTCTCTCCCACGGCGGCATCAATCAGGATCCCAAAAAATCCGAGGATGAGCTTTTGGCGAAAGCCGTCCCCGGCATCGACGTGATTGTCTCCGGCCACACCCACGCTACTCTGAAAAAACCCATCCAGGTGGGCAGCACCCTCATCGTCTCCGTCGGGGCGTACACCCAAAACTTAGGTGTGCTCACGGTCAATAAGCAGGCGGACAAAACGCTGGCGGGCTTTGACTACAAGCTCATTCCCGTTGACGAGACGGTGGCGGATGACCCGGAAATTTCCGCCCTAGTGGCCTCCTTCAAACCCCTGGTGGAGCAGAAATATTTGGCGGATTACGGCATGAAGTTTGACCAAGTCCTTGCCACCGCCCCCTTCGACTTTACCCCCATCAGTCAGTTCGCCGTCCGCCAGGAGGACGACCCATTAGGTACCCTCGTTGCCGACAGCTATCTTCGGGCGGTTCAAGAGGCAGAGGGGGACAGCTATGAGCCCATCGACGTGGCGGTGGTAAACGCCGGCGTCATCCGGGCCTCCATCTCCCGGGGAAATGTGACGGTGTCTGACGCCTTCGCCATCAGTGCCCTAGGTGTGGGTGCGGACGGCACCCCGGGGTACCCGCTGATTTCCGCCTACCTCACCGGCAAAGAATTAAAGGATGCCTGCGAGGTGGATGCCTCGGTGACTCCCATTGTGCCCGAAGCCCAGCTCTACATGACGGGCCTGCACTACACCTTCAATCCCAACCGTATGATTTTCAATAAAGTCACCCAAGTTTCACAGATCCGCCCCGACGGTACTACGGCCCCTCTGGAGGACGAAAAACTTTACCGCTGCGTCACCGGGCTCTTCTCCGGGCAGATGCTGGGGGCGGTGAACGCCAAGAGTTTCGGCATCCTCACCATCACCCCAAAAGATAAGGATGGCAACGTGATTACCAATTTCGAGGATCACATCATCCACAACCAGAACGGCACCGAGGTGAAGGAGTGGTACGCGCTGGCGTCCTACCTCCAGTCCATGGGCACCATCGACGCAAAATACGAGCACACAGCGGGCCACAAAAACGTTGTCCCCTCTTGGAATCCCATTGAACTGCTGAAAAACGCCAATTCTGTCACCCTCATTGTGATTGCCGTTGTGCTGGTACTGCTGGCTGTTCTCATTTTAGTGCCGGTGCTCATCGTCCGCCACCACAGAAAGAAAAAAGCAAGAAAAATGCTGTAAATCGCCCCACGTCAAAATCGCGATACCCCAAAGAGGAAACACTTAATCAAAGTGATGAGCTGGAGAGGGAGTGTCAAAGATGCAGTGGAATATCGCCCCGGAGTGTTCTGCACTTGCCATGGTTTGTATTCTCAATATCTGTGCCAGAAATGGGAATACACTACCCACCTTGCGCAAATTTTTCTTCAAGCTCTGTCTGGCGGGCGGCATTTTAACAATTTCCTTCAATATCATGACAGGGGTAGTTCTGACGGAACATACCCTGCTCCCCGCCTGGATACTCTGGGTGGTGAACACCGTTTACTACTTGACTACGCCGGTGTTTGGCGTTCTGTTTATGGTGTATGGCTTTAGTGTGCTGGAGGGAAACGAAGATAAGGCTATCCGTATGTCCCTTATCTTTTCCATTCCAACAATTCCGTATTTGCTTATGGTGCTGACCAATCCCTGGACCCGACTGATTTTCAAGGTGGTTCCGGTCACGGGATATGTGCGGGGCCCCCTCATCATCCTGCCTTTTTTAATGACATATTATTACGGTATCGTGATTATTGCTACGGCGATTTTCAAGCGCGGCAATGCCAGTAGAGTGGAGCATATCACGCTGATTGCCTTTCCCGCCGCCGCCGTTGTGGCAGTGATTGTACAGCAGATTTTCCCAACAATCATTCTCACCGGCTCCGCCACAGCCTGCGCCCTCCTCATCACCTATTTGATGCTGGAAAACAAGCAAATTTCTCTGGACGCGCTCACCGGTCTGCCCACCCGTCAGGTGCTTTTGGATATGATGAAAATCAATCTCTCCCGGCATAAGGACTTTACACTGATGGTACTGTCCCTGCGAAAATTCAAGCTGATTAACAACCGCTTAGGCCAGTATTGCGGCAACCTCATTTTGCGGCAGATTGCCGGCTTTTTGAAGGGTGTGGCTCCCAAGGCGCAGCTCTATCGGTTTAGCGGCGATGAATTTGCCATTCTGCTGGAGGGCCATCAGAACCCCGATGAAATGGTTTCTGCCATCATTGCCCGCATGAGCGGCACTTGGAACGTGGAAAACTATCAGTGCCCTGTTTCCATGGCTCTGGGTATCGTCAAAAACGACCATGAGTTGGACAGCGTAGAGACCATGATTACCGGCGCGGAACACGCGGTTCTCCGTGCCAAGGAGCGTTTGGGAAACGTCTGCGTCTACTGTACCCCCCAGATGATTTCCGACATTCACCGCCGGGAGGGCATCACCGAGATTCTGTCCAACACGGTGAAAAAGAATGATATCGCGCTCTATTACCAGCCCATTTATGATGTCGCCACCTCTAAATTTACCACGGCGGAATGTCTGGTGCGCATCCCCGAATCCCCTCTGGGCTTTTTGTCCCCCGGCGAGTTTATCCCCTTGGCAGAGGCCACCGGCATCATCGTGCCGCTGACCTATCAGATTTTAGAAAAGATTTGCCCCTTCCTCAATGTGCTCTCCGCCGCCAACAGTGAGCTGACCGCCATCATGGTCAATTTCTCCGCCATGCAGTTTGCCGATGAGAATTTGGAGGAAAAATTCCTTCAAATCATTCAGCGGTACAACATCCCCCTGTCAAAGCTGAAAATTGAACTTACCGAAAGCATCTTGGCGGAAAATTACGAGGTGGTCAAGCAGTTCATTCTCAAAATGTACAAGCTGGGTCTGCGGTTTGAGCTGGACGACTTCGGCACCGGCTATTCCAACATCGCCACCGTCCTGCAAATTCCATGGGACACCATCAAGCTGGACCGGAGCCTCATTGTCTCCGCCACCGAGAGCGAGCGGGCCGCGCTGGTGGTCAAAAACATGGTAAAAGCCTTTCAGGCCTTGGACATCTGCGTCCTGGCGGAAGGGGTGGAGACTGCGGAGCAGCGCGACTTTGCAATCGGCATCGGTTGCAAGCTCATTCAGGGCTTCTTCTACGCAAAGCCCGTCCCCCAAGTGGAGGCCATGGAGTACTTTTAAGAGTGTTCATCAACGTACAAAAAGCGGCAACTGAACTCAGTTGCCGCTTTTTTCGCCCATTTTATCCCTTGCTAAATTTCCAAATTTCCTATATAATTCCAATAGTCCTGCCAAAAACGACAGAACGGCGGGCCACATCTTCCTTGAAAGAGGTGAAGCTGCGTGCTCAGTTTAGACCAGCGTGTTGCGGAGGCCATGGGAAATCCCATGCTGCAGGAGGAGTTACTGCGGGAATATAAGCCCTTTATCCTCAAATGCGCCTCCGATTGCTGCAAACGCTATGTGACCGATTCCGACGACGAATGGTCCATCGCTCTGGGTGCCTTTCACGAGGCACTGCAAAAATACAGCCCCAAGGACGGTGCCTTTCTCGCCTTTGGCAAGCTGGTTATTCGTCGCCGGCTTTACGACTATTTCGACGCGAACCAAAAATTCCGCAGTGAAATCCCCGTGTCCCCCTCTGTGTTCAGCGGCGAGGAGGAGGACGAGGAGAGCGTCACCGAGGTGACACTCCAGGTGAAAAAGCAGCTGACTTATGAGCGAGACACCACCGCCGCCGACGAAATCGAGGCGGCCAACGGCATTTTTGCCCAGTACGGCTTTACGTTTTTTGATTTGACGGAATGTTCGCCAAAAGCTGAAAAAACAAAGGAAGCCTGTGCAAAAGCGGCGGTTTTCATGCTGAAAAGTCCAATTCTTATGAATGAACTGCGGCTGACAAAGCAGCTGCCCATTAAAATAATTGAAAAAAACACCCGCCTACCCCGAAAAATTATGGAACGCCACCGAAAGTATATCATAGCGGTGGTGGAGCTGCTTTCCGGAGAGTATCCTCACCTCGCCGATTACTTAGCGGTTATCAGAAAGGAGCTGAGCAAATGAAAGCAGTTATCGTAGAAGTAAAGGGAAAATTTGCGGCGGCCCTTTCCAATGATGCCACAGTAGTCAAGGTTAAAAACCAAAACTATGTGATTGGACAGGTGATAGAAATGACACAGACTACCTCTACCGTGAAAAAAATGGCTCTCCGCGTCTCCGCAATCGCTGCCGCGTTTGTGCTGACCTTTGGCCTGGGCGCAGGCTCGTATGCATACTTTGCCCCCAATTCCTACGTCAGTATGGACGTGAACCCCTCCATCGAGTATACCTTAAATATGTTCGACCGGGTGCTGAGCGTCAACGCCGTCAACG
>JAVXKN010000018.1:0-13369 GCA_036647315.1 Oscillospiraceae bacterium
TATGAGACCTTCGTGGTTCCCGACGAGGTGGGTGGCCGCTATTCCGTCCTCACCGCCGTGGGCCTGCTGCCCATCGCCGCCGCCGGCATTGATATTGATGCCCTCATGGCCGGTGCCGCCGCCGCCCGCACCGAGCTGTTAAAGCCCGGCAAGGGAAACCCCGCGTGGCAGTATGCCGCCGCCCGGAACGCCCTCTACGAGAGCGGAAAATCCGTGGAGCTGCTGGCCTGCTTTGAGCCGTCCTTCCGCTTTTTCGCCGAGTGGTGGAAACAGCTTTACGGCGAGAGCGAGGGCAAGGAAAACAAGGGCCTGTTTCCCGCCAGCGTAGAGTTTACGGCGGATTTGCACTCCATGGGCCAGTACATTCAGCAGGGCCAGCGGATGCTCTTTGAAACCGTGGTTCGCTTCGAGAAAAACCGTTACCCCGTAGAGATTCCCACCGACCCGGAGGACGGCGACGGCCTAAATTTCTTAGCCGGTAAGGATTTGTCCTTCGTGAACGAGCAGGCCATCCGCGGGACGCTACTTGCCCATGTGGACGGCGGCGTTCCCAACGCCATCATCCGCCTGCCCGCCAGAACGGCAGAGGCGGTGGGGGAGCTTATCTACTTCTTCGAGTATGCCTGCGGCCTGTCCGGTTACCTTTTGGGGGTCAATCCCTTTGACCAGCCCGGGGTGGAGGCCTACAAGAAAAATATGTTCGCCCTCTTGGGAAAGCCCGGCTACGAGGACCAAAAAGCGGCACTGGAAGCACGGCTCTAAGGACAGTTAAAAACTTTTTGTAAACTTGCCTAAATTGGTTGAAAAAAATTCCCTTCCATGCTACAATTAGCACAGAGGCCGGATACACCCCCCGGCAATCAATAAGGAGTGATTTATATGGTTAAAGTAATCATGGGTCTCAAAGGCTCCGGCAAGACCAAGCAGATGATCGACCTCATCAATACGGCGGTCGCCAGCGAACACGGCAACGTGGTCTGCATCGAGCGGGGCCCCAAGCTCACTTACGACATCCATTATAAAATTCGTCTGGTAGAGGCAAGCCAGTATGATTTGACTAGCTTCGACACCCTCAAAGGGTTCGTCAGCGGCTTGTATGCCGGCAATTATGATATTACCCATGTGTTTATCGACAGCCTGTGCAAAGTCGTCCCCAGCGATTGCGACCATCAGGTGGAGCTGTTTTTGGACTGGTTGGAGATGTTCTCCGAGAAGAACGGCATCAAATTCACCGTCACCATCAGTGCCGATGCCGCCCTTGCCACCGAGGGCATCCGCAAGTACATGTAACCCTTACATCGCCCAATAATATGCAAAAAAAGGAAGTGCTTCGGCACTTCCTTTTTTGTCTCTTAAAATTTGTAAAAACCATACCATTTCCACGCGAGATATGGTATGATAACAGGGTATAAGTTTCAAAAGGAAGGGGGGAGACCCTATGAGAAAAAAATGGAGGCTGCTGGTGCTGTATTTGGGGCTTTCCCTGATGCTCTCCGGCTGCTTTATGCGCTCGGTGGATGAGATGTATGCCATCCCCCAGCCCCCGGAGGAATATCAGAACCTAGACGCGAAAATTCAGGAGGTCAAGACCTCTCTGGGCGCGGAATACGCAGCCCCCCTCTCCGGGCGGGACACCCAGCCCATCCAGCTGCAGGATTTGGACGGCGATGGCGAACAGGAATCCGCCGTAGCATTTTTCCGGGTCCCCAACGGCGAAAAACCCCTGAAAATTTATGTATTTACCCGCCAGCCCGACGACAGCTACATTACCGACTGCATTTTGGAGGGGGACGGCTCCGCCATTTTCTCCGTCAGTTATGAGGATTTGGGCGGTACCCCCGCCAAGGAAATGGTGGTTTCTTGGCAGATGAGTGCCAATGTCCACACGCTGGCGGCGTACAGCTTGGCCCCCGGTGAGGCCATCGAGCTCATGCGCACCAGCTACACCAAGTTCCGCATTTTGGATATGGATATGGACGACCAGATGGAAATTGTGGCCCTGCAAATCGACACCGCCGAAGAGGGTGCCAGCCGCGCCGAGCTCTACGATTACGACGGCACCACCATGATTCTCCAGTCCACAGCCCCCCTCTCCGCCGGGGTGACAGAGATTAAATCGGTGAGTAGCGGCTCTCTGCGCAATTCCGTTCCCGCCCTTTTCGTCTGCTCCGCCTATGTGGAAGAAAAAAACCAGATTGCAGATATTTTGGCTCTGGAAGACGGGCAACTGAAGAACATTGTGCTGGATTCTGAAACCGGCATGAGCCGTGAGACAATGCGGTATTTTGTCATGGGTGCTCAAGATATTAACGGCGACGGCATTTTGGAACTGCCCCAGGCCGAGGCTTTCCCGGAGTATAACAGCACCAGTCCCGCCCCCAACTACTGGATGCTCCACTGGCGGCAGTACGATTTGGACGGCAATGCCCACGAAGTTTTTTCCACCTATCACAACGTGACAGACGGCTGGTATCTGGTGCTCCCAGACTGGTGGCACGGCCTTGTGAGTGTCTCCCGGCGGGATATTTCCTCTACCGGCGAACGCCGCATGGTGTTCTCCCGCTGGAACGGACCGGAGAGCGAGCCCACCGACTTTTTAACCATCTACACCCTCACCGGTGCCAACCGGGCCAGCCGCGCCACCATCGGAAACCGTCAGCCGCTCTTAGAGGATGCCAGCACCATCTACGCCTGCGAATTTGCCAAGGACGGCTGGAACTGCGGCCTAGATCGGGACGGCCTGTTAGAGCGGTTTTCCCTCATCCGCAACGCCTGGTCCACTGAGAACTGAGCAGCCCAAAATAAGGAGGTCAGCCCATGAAAAAGGTACTCTGCCTGGAGGACGAAGCCAACATCCGCAGTTTTGTGGTAATCAACCTCAAACGCGCCGGTTACGAGGCCATTGAGGCGGGCACCGGCGAAGAGGCTCTGGAACAGCTCCGCCGCAACCCGGACATCAAGGTGGCGCTTTTGGACATCATGCTCCCCGATATGGACGGCTTTGAGGTCTGCCGCCGCATCCGCGCCAGCAACGCCAAAATCGGCATCATTATGCTCACCGCCCGCACCCAGGAGATGGATAAAGTCACCGGGCTCATGACCGGCGCGGACGATTACGTCACCAAGCCCTTTTCTCCCGCCGAGCTTACCGCCCGGGTGGATGCCCTCTACCGCCGTTCCGGCGGCGAACCCGCCGCTGACAGCGGTGAAATCAGCCACCCGCCCTTTTTACTCAACACCAGAAACCGCACACTGGAAAAATCCGGCACCCGCATTAAGCTGACGCAGGTGGAATATTCCATTATGCGGCTGTTTATGGACAGCCCCGGCAAGGCACTCTCCCGTGAGGAAATTCTCAATACGGTCTGGGGCGCGGAATATGTGGGCGAGTTGAAAATCGTCGACGTAAACATCCGCAGGCTCCGCATTAAAATTGAGGACGATGCCCAGAACCCCACGTTTATCACAACTGTGTGGGGCTTTGGCTACAAATGGGGTTTCTAGTCGAGGTATTACAATAACGAAAGGTGGTGTTCACCATGTCTAAGATAAAGGGTATCCGTAAGCGTTGGATGGTGAACTCCATCTCTACCGTTTTGCTCATTGTGCTTTTGGCGGTGACGGCGTTTTCCGCCGCTATGGCCAGCTTTTACTATAATTCCATCGCCTCCGGGCTGGAAATTAAGGTCAAAACCGCCGTGGGGTACTACACCAGTGCCCGCAGCGAATTGGAATACCGCCAGTCCGCCCGCACCAACGCCGAGACCTTCGACGAGAAAAATACCATGGAACTGCAGTTTATTAACGTCCGTGGGGCGGTGGACTACTCGTCCTACGGCCTCACCATCTCCGGCTCCCGCCCCGGTACACCGGATATTGACGGGGCCATTGCAGACAAAAAAATTACTCCCTGGACAGGTAACGCCCCGGAGACCGGCGAGCGGGTGATGGCGGTGTCCGCCCCTGTGATTTATAACGGGGACACCGTGGTAGGGGTCATGCGACTAGTCACCTCCCTGCGTCAGGTGGACCTGCAGGTGGTGATTGTGGTAGCCATCGCCATGGCGGTGGGTCTTGCCATTCTCATGATGGTCTATTTCTCCAACCTCTACTTCGTCCGCTCTATCGTGGAGCCGGTGGGTGCCATCACCGACACCGCCAAGCGCATTGCCGCCGGCAGCTACGGAATTCAGATGGGCAAGCAGTACGACGACGAAATCGGCGATTTAATCGACGCGATTAACGACATGTCCCAAAAAATCAATCAGTCAGAAAAAATGAAGTCCGAGTTTATCTCCTCCGTGTCCCACGAACTGCGCACCCCCCTCACCGCCATCAACGGCTGGGCGGAAACCCTGATGAGCGGCGAGGTGCGGGAGGAGCTGGACTTCCGCAAGGGCATGGGGATTATCGTCTCCGAGGCCAGACGGCTTACCAACATGGTGGAGGAACTGCTGGAATTCTCCCGCATTGAGGACGGCAGATTCACCCTCTCCATGGAGCCTATGGATGTGAAAGCCGAGTTGGAGGACGCGGTGTATACCTACCGGGAATTTTTCCGCAAAGAGGGCATCACCCTCACCCATACAGACTGCGAGGAGGAATTTCCGCCCTTTGAGGGCGACCCGGAGCGTCTGCGTCAGGTGTTCTGTAACCTCTTAGATAACGCCGCCAAGCACGGCGGCAGCGGCAAAAAAATCGACACCTCCATCACCAAGGAAGACGACGAGGCGGTGATTCGGATTCGGGACTACGGCCCGGGCATCCCCGAGGAAGAACTCCCCCATGTGAAGTATAAATTCTATAAGGGCAGCTCCAAGGCCCGTGGCAGCGGCATCGGCCTTGCGGTCTGCGAGGAGATTATCACCCGCCACGACGGCACCCTCACCCTCTCCAACGCCGAGGGCGGCGGCTGCGTGGTCACCATCCGACTGAGAACTGGAACGTAAGTTTTGGTTTTGCCCTTGCATTTTTCCACGGAACGTGGTACACTTGTTTCAGCACAAAAAGGAGAATTCTATGTCAGATAAAAACGAAGCCTGCCCCGGGTTTAAGACCATGTGCGGCGGTCAGGCACTGATTGAGGGCATCATGATGCGTGGCCCGGAAAAGCAGGCCATTGTGGTGCGTCGGCCCGACGGCGAGTTGGAGATTAAAGAGGAACCCCTCAAGCTGGTCAAGGACCGGCACCCCATTTTGGGCGTTCCCTTTATCCGTGGCGCGGTGAACTTTATCGACGCCAACGTGAAGGGTGTGAAGGCCCTCATGTACTCCGCCGAGTTTTACCCCGAGGGGGACGAGCCGGAGGAACCCTCCAAATTTGACGACTTTTTGGAAAAACATCTGGGCAGCGAAAAAGCCATGAGCGTGGTGGTAACGCTGGCGGTGATTTTGGGTTTGGCCTTTTCCATCGGCCTGTTTTTCGTCCTGCCCACCCTGCTCACAGGACTGATTACCCCCTTTGTAAAGCACCATCTGGTGCTCAGTCTCATCGAGGGCGGCGTGCGGATTCTCATTTTCCTCACCTATCTGATTTTGTGTTCCCGGATGAAGGATATCAAGCGGGTTTTCTCCTACCACGGCGCGGAGCATAAAACCATTTTCTGCTACGAGCGCGGCCTAGAGCTGACGGTGGAAAACGTCCGCAAGATGCCCCGCCACCACCCCCGTTGCGGGACAAGTTTCCTCTTTGTCATTATGATTGTCTCCATGCTGATCTACGCGCTTTTGGGCTTTTCCTGGGCAAACCCCCTGCTGCGCCTAGTGATGCGCCTGCTGCTCCTCCCCGTCATTGTGGGCATTACTTACGAGATTAACCGCTTTGTGGGCCGTCACGACAGCTGGCTCACCCGGCTCATTACCGCCCCCGGCCTGTGGCTCCAGAACTGGACCACCAACGAGCCGGACGACGCTATGATTGAGGTTGGTATTCAGGCATTAAAACTGGTTTTGCCCGCGGAAAAGGGAAAAGACCAGTGGTAAATAACCGATTGGGGAGGTGACACGGTGGCTACCACTTACAACAATTTATATTTAGATGCCCGCAAGGCATTATTGGCAGACGGCGTGGCCGCCGCCCAAATTGAGGCCCGTGAGCTTGTGTGCTTTGCCGCGGATAAAACAAGGGTGGAACTGCTGCGGGATATGCCCCTCTACGCCTCCGATACGGCAGAGGCCCGCCTTAGAGAGCTGCTTCGCCGGCGGCTGGCAGGTGAGCCGGTGGCCTATCTGATTGGCGAGTGGGAATTTTGCGGCGTGGAGCTGGATATTTCCCCGGAGGTGCTGGTACCACGGGACGACACCGAGGTGCTGGCCCAGCGGGCTATCCAGCTTGCCAAGTCGATTCCCGGCGAGTGCCGGGCACTGGATTTGTGCGCCGGCAGCGGCTGTGTGGGTCTGGCTATCGCCCGATACGCGGATAACGCCCGGGTCATTTTAGCGGAGCTCTCCGAGTCGGCCCTCCGGGTCTGCCGGCAGAATATCCGCCGCAACAAATTGGGGGACCGGGTTTCCGCCCTGCAGGCGGATGCCAAACTGCCCCCACCGGGTGCCCTGTGGGACTTTGATGTCATTGCCTGCAACCCTCCCTATATCCCCACAACGGAGTGCGAAACCTTGGACAATTCCGTCAAAAATTTCGAGCCACGCATGGCATTGGACGGCGGGGCAGACGGCCTGGATTTTTACCGCGCCATCGCGAAAAACTGGAAAAGTGCCCTTCGTCTGGGTGGCACCCTCCTCTTTGAGGTGGGGTACGGTCAGGCGGGCGATGTGGAACTGATTTTAGCCAAAAATGGCTATGAGAATATCAAAACCCACCAAGACACCGGCGAAATCTGGCGGGTGGTAGAGGCCACCGCCAACACATAAACCCCCGCGCCCACACAGAAAGGAATGATTTTCATGGCCCAAGACAAAAAGAAGACCGTAGAAACCGCAGCCCCCGCCACCGACCGCAAAAAGGCGTTGGATACCGCCCTTGCGCAGATTGAGAAGGACTACGGCAAGGGTGCCATTATGCGTTTGGGCGAAAATGCCGGTATCGTGGTGGATGCCATCCCCACCGGCTCCCTCTCTCTGGATTTGGCGCTAGGCATCGGCGGCGTTCCCAAGGGCCGCATGATTGAGATTTTCGGGCCGGAATCCTCCGGTAAAACCACGCTGGCCCTCCACATTGTGGCGGAGGCCCAGAAAATGGGCGGCGAGGTGGCCTATGTGGATGCCGAGCACGCCATGGACCCCAGCTACGCCAAGGCGTTGGGCGTGGACATCGACTCCATGCTGATTTCCCAGCCGGACACCGGCGAGGACGCGCTGCAAATCGTCGAAATGCTGGTTCGTTCCGGCGCGGTGGACGTGGTGGTCATTGACTCCGTTGCCGCTCTGGTGCCCCGTGCGGAAATTGAGGGCGACATGGGCGACTCCCATGTGGGCCTGCTGGCCCGGCTCATGAGCCAGGCACTCCGCAAGCTGGCAGGATCCATCTCCAAGACCAACTGCATCGTCATTTTCATCAACCAGCTCCGTGAAAAAGTGGGCGTTGTCTACGGCAACCCCGAAGTGACTACCGGCGGCCGTGCCTTGAAGTTTTACTCCTCCGTCCGCATTGATGTCCGCCGCATTGAGTCTCTGAAAAACGGCACCGACATCATCGGCAACCGCACCCGCGCCAAGGTGGTCAAGAATAAGGTCGCGCCCCCCTTCCGTGAGGGCGAGTTCGACATTATGTACGGCGAGGGTATCTCCAAAATGGGCGAGCTGGTGGACTTGGGCGTGAAGCTGGACTTGGTCCAGAAGTCCGGCTCTTGGTTTGCCATGGGCGAAATGCGTCTGGGCCAAGGCCGAGATGCCGCCAAGGAATATTTGAAGTCCAACCCGGAAATCGCCGCAAAATTAGAGGCGGATATCCGCCACGATGCCTATAAACTCATGTCCAACCAGTCGAAAATCGCCGCCCGTGCCGCCGGCCGTGCCGCCGACGCTGACGATGATATAGCACCGGATGAAGCTGAGTAAACTCACAGAATCTACCCGCGTAAAGGGGCGGTACCTCCTCTATTTGGAGGATGGCAGCCTCTTAAAAGTCACGGAAAACGAAGTGGTGGAATTCTCCCTCTACGCCGGCATGGAACTGCCCGACAGGGCACTGGAACAGCTGAAAGAGGCCGCCGGTGCCAGTGCCGCCAAACGCCGCGCCATCAATATGCTCACCCTCCGCCCCCTCTCCCGCAAGGAACTTGTGAAAAAGCTGACGGAAAAGGGCGAGGAGCCGGAAAACGCCGAAGAGGCCGCCGACTACGCAGAGCGTCTGGGGTTTCTCAATGACGAGGAGTACGCCCATCAGGTGGTGCGGCACTACACCGGCAAAAGTTACGGCCCCCGAAAAATCCAGGACGAGTTGTACCGCCGTGGGGTTCCCCGTGAATTTTGGGAGGATGCCATGGCGGAGGCGGACACCCCGGACGACAAGCTGGATGCCTTTGTAACCCAAAAATTAAAGGGCTGCACCCCCGACAGAGCGCAGCTTAAAAAAGTTTCCGACGCCTTAGCCCGCAGGGGCTACGGCTGGTCGGACATCTCCGCCGCCCTGCGGCGCTACGAACCGAATTTGGAGGACGACACAGAGTGAAAATTGCATTTATCTCCCTAGGCTGCGCGAAAAACCAAGTGAATACCGAACAGATGATGGCCATTTGCCAAAACGCAGGGCATGAGATTACCGCCGACCCTCAGGGTGCCGACGTGGCAGTCTTAAATACCTGCGGTTTTATTGACTCCGCCAAAAGTGAGGCCATTGAGCACATTTTGGCCCTGTCCGAGCTGAAAACCCAGGGCGTTTTGGGGAAACTCATCGTCACCGGCTGCCTCACCCAGCGTTATCAGGACGAAATTTTAGAGGAGCTGCCCGAGATTGACGGTATCATGGGTACCGGCAGTTACCCCGACATTTTGGAGGCCATCGCCGCCGTGATGGAGGACGACCAGCCCACCTTTTTCGGGGATATTGACAATACACTGGAGGATGGCAGCCGGGTGTTAACCACCCCTCCCTACACCGCCTACCTGAAAATCGCCGAGGGGTGCAACAACCGCTGCAGCTACTGCGTCATCCCCTCCCTCCGTGGAAAATACCGCAGCCGCACACAGGAATCCCTGCTGTCCGAGGCGAAAAGTCTGGCGGAGAGCGGCGTTTCCGAGCTGATTGTCATCGCTCAGGACATCACCCGCTACGGCACCGATTTTGACGGAAAACGCCATCTGGGGGAGTTGCTGACGGAATTATGTAAACTGCCCTTTCACTGGATTCGCCTCCACTATCTCTATCCCGACGAGTTGGACGACGATTTAATCGCCGTCCTGGCCCGTGAGGATAAAATACTCAACTATTTGGATATCCCCCTCCAGCACTGCAACGACAAAATCCTCAAATCCATGAATCGCCGTGGCACCAAGGCGGAGATTGTGACCCTTTTGGATAAACTGCGCCGTGCCCTCCCCAATTTAGTCCTCCGCACCTCTTTAATCTGCGGACTGCCCGGCGAGGGCGAGGCGGAATTTGAGGAGCTTTGCGACTTTTTGCAGGAGCAAAAAATTCCCCGTGCCGGCGTGTTCCCCTTCTCCCCGGAGGAGGGTACCCCCGCCGCCGTCATGGAACATCAGGTGGACCCGGAGGAGGCCAACCGCCGCGCGGAACTGCTGGTAGACTTGCAGTCCCGGGTGATGGACGCCTACAACGAGGAGCGTTTGGGCACCGTCATGGAGGTGCTCTGCGAGGGCTTCGATGAGGACGCGGGCTGTTATGTGGGCCGCAGTTGGGCGGATTCCCCGGACGTGGACGGCCATGTCTACTTCACCGCCGCCGGGAAAATGCCCGCCGGAACCTTTGTGAATGTCCGCATCACCGGCACCCAAGAGGGCGACCTGACCGGCGAAATCGAGGAGGGGTAGTATGAATACCGCCAACAAGCTCACCATGCTCCGAGTGGCGCTCATCCCCGTGTTTTTGGTGCTGCTATATCAGGGGACGGATGGAATGCGCCTTCTGGCGCTGGCTGTGTTCGTCGTGGCCAGTCTCACGGACTTTGTGGACGGCTACATCGCCCGCCACTATAACCAGATTACCGTTTTCGGCAAATTTATGGACCCGCTGGCGGACAAGATTTTGGTGCTTGCCGCCATGCTGTGGTTCGTGGAAGTGGGCACAATGCCCGCATGGTGCCTTTTAATCGTCATCACCCGCGAATTCGCCGTCACCGCCTTGCGTCTGGTGGCAGTGGATAGCGGACGCGTCATCGCCGCCGGCTGGTCGGGGAAGGTGAAAACCGCCTCCACCATGGTGGGCATCTGCCTCATGCTGCTGCAGCTGGCCCCTTGGCTGGATACGGTTTGCGTGGTGGTCATTGTGGTGACAACGGTGTATTCCGGGGCAGAATATTTCGTGAAGAACAAGGATATTTTGAACTTTAAGAAGTAGACAAAAGGGGAGACGACGTGAAAAGAGCAGTGAAAATCCTAGTCCCCGCCGCTTTTTGGGTACTTCTTTGGGCAATTTTAGCGCGAATAGTAGGGCAGACCTTCCTCCTCCCCGACCCCGCCACGGTGGCGGTGCGTCTGTGGGAGTTGGGGGGGACTGTCTTTTTTTGGCGTTCTGCCGGTGCCACCGTGCTGCGGATTTTCGGCGGCATGGTGGGGGGAGTGCTGCTGGGCGGCATCATCGCCTGGCTCACCTTTTTCCTCCCATGGGCGGATTTGCTCCTCACCCCCATGGTGAAAATCATCCGCGCCACCCCGGTGGCCTCCTTTATTTTGTTGGTGTTCCTCTGGACCAGTCGGAACGCTGTCCCCACCATTATTTCCGCCTTGATGGTGCTGCCGGTGGTGTGGGGCGGGGTGATGCTGGGTCTGGGCGAAACGGACGGAAAACTGCTGGAACTCTGCCACGCCTATCGGTTCGGCAGGATGAAAACGGTAAGGCTCCTCTATCTGCCCTCCGTGCGTCCCCACTTTATCTCCGCCGTTCAGACGGCACTGGGTCTGGCATGGAAGGCGGGGGTGGCGGCGGAGGTGCTCTGTCAGCCCCGCTTTGCCATCGGAACCCAAGTGTTCCAGTCCAAAAACTACTTGGAGACGGCGGACCTGTTCGCTTGGACGGCGGTGGTCATCGCCCTGAGCTTTCTGGTGGAATACGGCGTAAAACGCCTCATCGGAAAGGGGGCGGCCAGATGAAACTGGAACATTTTTCGGCGAAATTCGGGGATAAAACCATTTTTGAGAACCTTTCTCTGGAAATTCCCGATACCGGCATTACGCTACTCACAGGCCCCTCCGGCATCGGAAAAACCACGGTTCTCCGGGAGTTACTGCGGCAAAATCCCGGCTGTGCCATGCTCTTTCAGGAAAACCGCCTTTTCCCATGGCGGACGGCAGAGCAGCATATCACCGACGTTTTGCCCCGTGAAAAAGCGGGTGAAGCGGAACGCTATCTGGCACTGGTGGAGCTTTCCGGGGAGGAAAACGCTTACCCCGCCACCCTTTCCGGCGGCATGGCACGAAGGCTGTCTCTGGCCCGTGCACTGGCTCTGAAAAGTGAATATTACCTGTTGGACGAACCCTTTGCCGGGGTGGATGCCCCCTGTCGTGACCGCATTTTTGAGCGTCTGCGGCAGCTTCAAATCCCAATTTTGCTCACCGACCACGACCCCGTGATGGGGGAGCGCGTGGATGCAGTGATCGGGCTGTGACCCGTTTGAAAAGTGAGGTTTATTTATGGTTGACGTGCTCATCATCGGCGGCGGTATCACCGGTGCCGCCACCGCTTTCGCCCTGTCCAAATACAATCTGAATATCGCCGTGGTGGAGCGGGAGAACGACGTTTCCTGCGGGATGACCCGCGCCAACAGTGCCATTCTCCACGCGGGCTACGACCCCACCCCCGGCACCCTGATGGCAAAGCTCAACGTCCGTGGCTCTCAGATGGCGGCGGAGCTCTGCCCCAAGCTGGACGTGTCCTACCGCCGGGTGGGGAGTCTGGTGCTGGGCTTTTCGCCGGAGGACGGCGGAAAACTGCAAAAGCTCTATGAAAACGGCATCGCCAACGGCGTGGAGGGTCTGCAACTGCTGACAAAAACAGAGGTGCAGAAGCTGGAGCCCCAAGTCAGCGGCGATGTCACCGCCGCCCTGTACGCCCCCACGGCGGCCATTTGTTCCCCTTGGGAATTTTGCCTTGCCCTGATGGAGACCGCCATCCGCAACGGTGCAGCCCTCTTTTTGGAGCGGGAAGTCACCGGCATGACCAAAATCCAAGGCGGCTGGCGGGTGGAGACCTCAAAAGGGCCCATGGAGGCCCGCTATGTGGTGAACGCCGCCGGCGTTTCTGCAGAGGACGTGCACAAGCTGGCGGCACCCGCCACTTTCCACATCAGCCCCAGCCGGGGTCAGTATTTTCTGTTGGACAAATCTGAGGGCACCCGCGCCCTTCATGTTTTATTTCAGTGCCCCGGCCCCAAGGGCAAGGGGGTGCTGGTAGGCCCCACCGTGGGGGGCAACCTCATCGTCGGCCCCAACGCCGAGCCGGTTTCCAGGGCGCGCGATACCGGCACTACGGCGGCAGGTTTGGATTACGTCAAAACCCAGGCGACACAATCGGTACCGGGGATTTTGTTCCGGGAAAATATCCGCAATTTCGCCGGCATCCGTGCCGTTTCCGACACCGGGGACTTCGTGGTGGAGTCTCCCGCTGAGGGCTTTTTGGACGTGGCGGGTATCTGCTCCCCCGGCCTTTCTGCCGCCCCCGCGCTGGGGGAATACGCGGCGGAACAGCTGGGAAACTTGGGCCTGGAGTTAGTGCCCAAAGCGGACTTTATCTGCACCCGAAAACGCCTCAAATTTTACACCCTCACCCCCACGGAGCGGGCAAAGCTGGTGGCGGAACAGCCCGCTTACGGTCGGGTGGTTTGTCGCTGTGAAACCGTCACCGAGGGGGAGATGCTGGACACCTTCAATACCCCCATTCCCCCCCGGTCTGTGGACGGCGTAAAACGTCGCGTTGGGGCGGGCATGGGCCGCTGTCAGGGCGGTTTCTGTGGCCCCCGGGTGGTGGAACTGCTGGCAAAAACCATGGGCGTTTCTCTGGGTGACGTGCCCCAAGATAGGGCAGGCAGCCAGATTTTAGTGGAGGTGACAAAGGGCCATGTATGACGCTATTATCATCGGCGGCGGTCCCGGTGGCCTTGCCGCCGCCTGCAGTGCGTGGGACAGCGGCCTGCGGAAAATCCTTCTGGTGGAGCGTGACGTGGAGCTGGGCGGCATCCTCAACCAGTGCATTCACAACGGCTTCGGCCTCCACTATTTTGGCGAGGAACTGACGGGT
>JAVXKN010000019.1:0-13121 GCA_036647315.1 Oscillospiraceae bacterium
CGTTACCCACCCCGAAAAAGGCGTGCTTCTGCAGGTTTTCAATCCCCGTGAGGAGGAGACAGGGCAGGAGCATGGTAAGGCCCAGCTGGGTGCGGGCATCCCCCAAAAGGTGGACGGAAATGGGGTCGGAGCAGAGGGCGGTGACGGCGGCGAGGGGGGCCAGCAGCAGGAAGAAGATTTTAAGGCAGGTGCCCCGAATTTGCCGGACGGCGGAGAGACTTCCCCGGGCGTGGTATTCGGCGGAGAGGGTGGACACCGCCACGGTGAGCCCCACCACTGTTAAGGAGGAGAGAATGGAGTACACCGGCAAAATCAGCTGGTAGAGGCCCATCAGCTCCGCTCCTAAAATGCGGGAGAGGGCGATGCGGTAGAGAAACCCCAGCACTTGGGAGAAAAGCCCGGTGGCGGTGAGCACCAGGGTACCATAGAGCAGTGATGACCTGTTCGCCTTCAAAAAAATCGCCCCCTCCCGAAAGCCTATGAGGGTTTTCTCCGGGAAATGAATGGAGACAAGCCCACAATTTTGCAGAAATTTGCCCCTCTTTGTGCAATGTGCACAGACTTGTTGTGAAAAGTTTCACAAGTAAAATACGCAATCACACTTGCAAGTGAGGGGCTGACAAGGTATACTATAATAACGAAGAAATGGGCGCAAACCACCAAAAAAGCCCACTGAATAGTCTCGAATTTAATTTAATTAGGAGGCAGACACGGTATGGCATTTGTAGAACTGGAAAAACAGGGTCATGTAGGTATCATCACCATCAACCGCCCTGAGGCACTCAATGCCCTCAACAGCGAGGTTCTCACCGTTCTGGACAGCGTTATCGACCAGGTTGAGGCGGACGATTCCATTCTGGCAGTCATTCTCACCGGCGCAGGCCGCTCCTTCGTCGCCGGCGCGGACATCGCCGAGATGAAGGGCTTTACAGCCGCGCAGGGCAAGCAGTTCGGCGTTCACGGCGGTAACGTGTTCTTGAAGCTTGAAAATATGACGAAGCCCGTCATCGCCGCGGTAAACGGCTTTGCGCTGGGCGGCGGCTGCGAGCTGTCTATGGCCTGCGATATCCGTCTGGCCAGCGAAAAGGCAAAGTTCGGTCAGCCGGAAACCGGTCTCGGCATCACCCCCGGCTTCGGCGGCACCCAGCGTCTGCCCCGCATCGTGGGCATCGCCAAGGCTATGGAGCTGATTCTCACCGCCACTGTCATTAAGGCAGAAGAGGCCCTCCGCATCGGTCTTGTCTCCGCCGTCTATCCCCCTGAGGAGCTGATGGACAAGGCTCTGGCTCTGGCAAACGCCATCGCCGCCAACGCCCCCATCGCCGTTCAGGAGTCCAAACGCTGCATCCGTATGGGTATGCAGACCGATATCCACACCGGCTCCGCCTTTGAGGCCGAGGCTTTCGGCGTCACCTGCGGCACCGAGGACAAGAACGAGGGCATGGGCGCATTCCTTGAAAAGCGGGCAGAAAAAACCTTCGCGGGAAAATAATGACCACAGCGGACGCGCAACGAGCGCTCCTACATAAAAAGTTAATTCAAAATTAAAATTTGGAGGTCTACCTATATGAAAAAAGTTGTAGTAATCGGCGGCGGCACCATGGGTCTGGGCATTGCACAAGTTTTCGCAAAAAAAGGTATGGACGTTGTCGTCCGCGACATTAAGGACGAAATCATCGCAAAGTCCGAGGCGAACCTTGTAAAGGGTCTGGACAAACTCATTGCCAAGGGCAGAATGGACGAGGCCGCCAAGGCCGATATGCTCTCCCACATTAAGTTCTCCACCGACATGAAGGTGGCAGCGGACGCCGACTTAGTCGTGGAGGCCGCCATTGAGAACCTGGACATTAAAAAGAGCATTTTCGCCGAGCTGGACGCACTGTGCAAGCCCGAGACCATCTTTGGCTCCAACACCTCCTCCATCTCCATCACCGCCATTGCCGCCGCTACCAAACGCCCCGACAAGTTCATCGGGATGCACTTCTTTAACCCCGCCACCGCTATGAAGCTGGTGGAGGTTATCCGTGGTGCCAACACCTCCGACGAGACCTTTAAGACCATCTACGCCCTCTCCGAGGAAATCGGCAAGCAGCCCGTCGAAGTCGCCGAGGCTCCCGGCTTTGTGGTCAATAAAATCCTCATCCCCATGATTAACGAGGCCGCCGGTCTGGTAGAGACTCACGTTGCCTCCGTGGAGGACATTGATAAGGCTATGCAGCTGGGCGCGAACCACCCCATGGGCCCCTTGGCTCTGGGCGATTTCATCGGTCTGGATGTCTGCCTTGCCATTATGGAAGTGCTCTTTAACGAGACCGGCGATCCCAAGTATCGCCCCTCCCTGCTCCTCCGCAAGATGGTCCGCGGCGGCATGCTGGGCAAGAAAACCGGCAAGGGCTTCTACGATTACAGCAAGTAATTGTATCGCAAATAAGCCAATTCCCTTTTGCTCGATAAGACTGCAATACGCCCGAACGGGGTTGCGCGGTTTTAACGAAATATACAATCTGTCTCAAGCGCGTAATACATTGTAAGGAGGAACGCAACACTATGGATTTCAAACTGTCCAAAGAGCATGAAATGCTCCGCAAAATGTACCGTGACTTTGCGCAAAACGAAGTGAAACCCCTGGCTGAGGAAGTGGACGAGGAGGAGAGATTCCCCGAGGAAACTGTGAAGAAAATGGCAAAACTCGGCATGATGGGCATCTATTTCCCCAAGGAGTACGGCGGGGCCGGCGCTGATGTGCTGTCCTACGTCATGGCAGTCGAGGAAATGAGCAAGGTCTGCGGCACCACCGGTGTCATCATCTCCGCTCACACCTCTCTCTGCTGCGCACCTATCTATGAGAACGGCACCGAGGAGCAGAAGATGAAGTATCTGCCCAAGCTCTGCGCCGGCGAGTGGATTGGCGCATTCGGCCTCACCGAGCCCGGTGCCGGCACCGACGCACAGGGTCAGCAGACCATGGCTGTGGATGCAGGCGACCATTGGATTCTCAATGGCTCCAAAATCTTCATCACCAACGCTGGCTTTGCAGATGTGTTCATCATCTTCGCCATCACCGGCACCCACGCTGACAAGCGTGGCCGCATGACCAAGGACATCACCGGCTTCATCGTCGAGCGCACCGACAAGGGCTTCTCCGTCGGCAAGCACGAGAAGAAGATGGGTATCCGCGGCTCTTCCACCTGCGAGCTCATCATGGAAGACTGCTGCATCCCCAAGGACCGTATCCTGGGCAAGCTGGGCAAGGGCTTCGGCATCGCCATGAAGACCCTGGACGGCGGCCGTATCGGCATCGCAGCACAGGCTCTGGGTCTGGGCGAGGGTGCTATCGACGAGGCCATTGCTTACACCAAGGAGCGCGTCCAGTTCGGTAAGCGCATTTCCCAGTTCCAGAACACCCAGTTCCAGCTGGCGGATATGCACACCCGTATGCAGGCCGCTCAGTACATGGTTTATGCCGCCGGCATGAAGAAGCAGAACCACGAGGATTACACCATGGACGCCGCAATGGCAAAGCTTTTTGCCGCTGAGGCCGCCAGTGATGTGACCCGTCGTGCCGTCCAGCTCTTCGGCGGTTACGGCTATACCCGTGAGTATCCCGTGGAGCGCATGATGCGCGACGCAAAAATCACCGAGATTTACGAGGGCACCAGCGAAGTTCAGCGCATGGTGGTCGCGGCACATCTCGGTGTGAACTAAGAAACGGAGGTAAAAGACATGAAAGTTTTAGTCTGTGTAAAGCAGGTCCCTGATACCTCCGGGAAGGTAGCTGTCAAAGAAGACGGCACCATGGACCGTGCGTCCATGGCCACCATCATTAACCCCGATGACCTCAACGGCGTTGAAGCCGCGCTGGCCCTGAAGGATGCTACCGGCTGCAAGGTCGTTGTCATCACCATGGGTCCTCCCCCCGCAGAAGGCATGCTCCGCGAGCTGCTGGCAATGGGTTGCGACGAGGGTGTCCTCGTCTCCGCTCGTGAGTTCGGCGGTTCCGATACCTATGCCACCTCTCAGATTCTCGCCGCCGCCATCAAGAAGATCGGCCTTGAGAACGACGACATCGTCATCTGCGGCCGTCAGGCCATCGACGGCGATACCGCTCAGGTTGGCCCCCAGATTGCTGAAAAGCTCCATATGCCTCAGGTCACCTACGTTGCCGATGTCCAGGTTAAGGGCAAGGACGTTACCTGCAAGCGTATGCTGGAAGACGGCTACATGATGCTGAAGGTGCAGACCCCCTGCCTGCTCACCTGCATCAAGGAGCTGAACATCCCCCGTTACATGAGCGTTTCCGGCATCATGGAGTGCTATGCAAAGCCTCTGGCTGTCTATGATTTCGAAGCCCTCAAGAACGACCCCCTGATTGATTTGGACACCATCGGCCTGAAGGGCTCTCCCACCAACGTGTATAAGTCCTTCTCTCCCCCCTCGAAGGGCACCGGATTGATGCTCGAAGGCGCCGACAAGGCAACCTGCGAGAAGCTCGCCGGAATTCTAAACGAGAAGCACATTATCTGATTGAAAGGAGATGCTAACTATGGCTGAATTTAACAGTAAAGACACTGCCGCCTTTAAGGGCGTATGGGTATTCTGCGAGCAGCGTAACGGCGAGCTCATGAGCACCAACTATCAGCTCCTCTCTGAGGCACGCAAGCTGGCAAACGACCTGGGCGTTGAGCTCTGCGGCGTTCTGCTGGGTCACGGCGTGAAGACGGAGTACATCAAGGCACTGGGCGGCTATGGCGCAGACCGCATCTACGTCTGCGACGATCCCCTCCTGAAGGATTACACCACCGATGCCTACACCAAGGTCATCTGCGACCTGGTAGAGGACAAGAAGCCCGAAGTCATGCTCATCGGTGCTTCCAACATCGGCCGCGATTTGGGCCCCCGTTGCGCAGCTCGTCTGCACACCGGCCTCACCGCTGACTGCACCCATCTGGATGTAGACACCGAAAAGTACAAGACCTTCCTGAAGACCACCTCCACCATCGACGTGGACGGCGTGGAATTCGAGGTCAACAAGAACCTGAAGATGACCCGTCCCGCTTTCGGCGGCCATCTGATGGCTACCATCATCTGCCCCCGCTTCCGTCCTCAGATGTCTACCGTCCGCCCCGGCGTCATGAAGACCCAGCCCTATGACGAAGCCGGTGCTGCCAAGGTTGTCATTGAGAACATTGCCGTCAAGCTTTCCAAGGACGACATCCATGTTGAAATCCTGGAAATCAAGAAGGCCGCCAAGCAGATGGTCGACCTCATCGGTGCCGACGTTGTCGTCTCCGTGGGCCGTGGCATCAGCAAGGACGTGAAAAAGGGCCTGGCTCTGGCTCAGGACCTGGCTGACGCACTGGGCGGCGTCGTGGGCGCGTCTCGTGCCTGCGTCGATGCTGAGTGGATTGGTGCCGACCATCAGGTCGGTCAGACCGGCAAGACCGTCCATCCCCGCATCTACGTTGCTCTCGGCATTTCCGGTGCCATCCAGCATCTGGCCGGCATGCAGGATTCCGAGTGCATCATCGCCGTCAACAAGAACGACACCGCCCCCATCTTCGGTGTCGCCACTTACGGCATTGCGGGCGACCTGTTCAGCGTCACCCCCATGCTCATCGAGGCCGTCAAGGCCGCGAAAGCAAGCGTCTAAGCTTTTACATCACAAAAGAAGCAGGTCGGATTTGTTCCGACCTGCTTCTTTTTTTGTACTTCTGAAAATTTTTCGGGAGAAACACAATGTGTGGTGCCCATGGCAAAGTGCTGCCACAATAATGGATAAATTTTACTTTTTTACCATAGAAATTCGACAAGACTCGACACAATCCGCAACCCAAAGTGATTAGAATGAACACATTGATTTGAAACAGAGGAGTTGCGAGATATGCGAGAACTGTTGGTAGAAACAGCAAGCGAAGAGGACGAGTTGGGCGAGGCACATAGCTATCAGTATTACATTTTGGTGGACGAGATGGAGGTGGGACGCTTTGCCTGTGAGAGTTACGGGGTGAAGGTTTCCACGGCGGCGGGGGACCAGACGGCGGCGGTGCCCCACGTCACCGTCAGTGCCGGACGGATAGACGCGCTGATGCAAATGCTCATCCGCAACGCCGTCACCCCCACTTCTTTGCCCGACGTGGTAGCGGACTGGCTGTAAGTTTTTTTCGAGAAAATAAGCGTCACACTTGACCTCGCCCCCCACTTCGTCTATGATAGAGAAGATGGGAGGCGATTTTCATTGGAGGAACTCAAACCCGGACTTTATAGGCACTTTAAGGGCAACAACTACCGCCTTTTGTATACCGCAAAGCATTCGGAAACCCTAGAGCCCATGGTGGTCTATCAGGCACTCTATGGGGAGGGCGGCATTTGGGTGCGCCCCGCCGCTATGTGGAGCGAACACATAGAGCGGGACGGCTATTCCGGCCCCCGCTTTACCTATCTGGGTGACGGCGCATGAACATTCAAATTTTCGGGAAAAGCAAATGTTTCGCCACCAAAAAGGCGGAGCGGTATTTCAAGGAGCGGAACGTGAAGTTTCAGAGCATCGACCTGCTGCGGTACGGCATCAGCCGTGGGGAGCTGCAGTCGGTGAAAAACGCCGTGGGGCTGGACAATCTGGTGGACTGGAACAGTCCCGATGCCCCGCTGCTGAAATATCTGGCCTACGACGACGATAAACTGGAAAAGCTGTTGGAAAACCCAAAGCTTCTGAAAACCCCCATTGTGCGCAACGGCAAATTAGCCACCGTGGGCGAAAATGCGGAAGTTTGGAAAACCTGGGCATAGAGAGGGAGAACGACATGAATATTTTTATCAGCGCGGACATTGAGGGCACCTGCGGGATTACCGACTGGTCGGAGACCGAGCGGTCTACCCCTCAGGACTATACCCCCTTTCAGAAGCAGATGACCCTAGAAGTGGCGGCAGTGTGTCAAGGTGCGGTAAAGGCAGGTGCGGACGGCATTTTGGTGAAGGATGCCCACGATTCTGCCCGGAATTTAGACCCCAACGTCCTGCCGGAATTTGCCCGCATCATGCGTGGCTGGACGGGGGACCCCCTGTCCATGATGAGCGGGCTGGATAAAGAGCACTTCGATGCCTGCTTTATGACCGGATACCACGCTTGGGCGTCCAGCGGCGGCAACCCCCTGTCCCACACCATGAACCTGCAAAATGAGTACGTCACCTTAAACGGTGTCCGCATGAGCGAATTTATGATGAATGCCTACACCGCCGGGTATTACGGCGTGCCTGTGGCCTTTTTAACCGGCGATAAGGCCCTTTGCGACTTCGCCAAGGAACTGATTCCCGGCATCACCACCGTGGCGGTGAATGAGGGCTTTGGGGGCGCTACGGTGTCCCTCCATCCGGAAAAAGCCCTGAAGCTGATGACCGAGGGCGCGGAATTTGCCGTCAAAAATGCGGGCAAGTGCACCGTCCACCTCCCCGACCGATTTGAGACAGAAATTCGTTTCCGCAAGCACCAGACCGCCTACTCCAAGCAGTTCTACCCCGGTGCCCGCCTAGAGGACGAAAAGAGCGTTCTGTTCGCAACAGACGACTACTACGACCTGCTGCGTTTCTACCACTTTGTACTCAGCGACTAAAAAAGGAGGGGACACGATGCCTAAAGGAGAAGAGCTGCGCCTTGCGGTGCTCATTGATGCGGACAACGCCTCCCGCACCGCCATGAAGGCGGTGATGGCAGAGATTGCCGTCTACGGAACCCCCACCATCAAGCGGATTTACGGCGACTGGACGGCACCCAATATGGGCACATGGAAGTCCATTTTGTTGGAGACCGCCATCTCCCCGGTGCAGCAGTACGGCTACACCACCGGGAAAAATTCCACCGACTCCGCCATGATTATCGACGCGATGGACATTTTGTATTCCGGCAACTGCGACGGCTTTGTGCTGGTGTCCAGTGACTCGGACTTTACCCGCCTTGCCGTCCGCCTCCGTGAGGCGGGGATGAAGGTCATCGGCATGGGGGAGCGGAAAACCCCCAAGCCCTTCATCGTGGCCTGCGACAAATTCGTCTATATCGAGGTCATCCGCGCCGCCGCCAAGGAGCAGACCGAGCCTGTGCCGGCACCGGCAGAGCCGGAGAAAAAGCCCCAGAAGAAAAAGACCGCAGAGGTGGCTACCAAGGAGCCTCCCGCCCCTACTGCGGAGCCGGAGCCTGTGATACCGCAGGATATCGTGAATCTCATCGGAGATTCCATCGAGATGATTGCCGCCGAGGACGGGTACGCCTTCATGGGCGAACTGGGGAACCTGCTGAACAAAAAGCGGCCTGATTTCGACTCCAGAAACTACGGCTTTCCCAAGCTCACCGGCCTCATCGAGAGCCTAGACCGGTTCGAGGTGGATAAACGCCAAACCAGCAACCCCCACACCAAGCACGTCTATCTGCGGGACAAAAGCAAAAAGTAAAAAATTAAAAAACCGTGGTGCCGCAAGGCACCACGGTTTTTTCGTGATTCACTTATTGGAAGAGGGATAAAAACGCACTGCCGAACTTGTTCCAGTAGCCCATGAGGAAGATGATAGCCACGATGAAGGGAAGAATCCAGGTGGCGTAGAACTGGACTTTTTTCGGGAAGGGGAGACCCTTGCCCTCGTTGGCCTCCGCCAAGAAGTTTTTGAACCCCCAACCCTTTTTGGAGACGCAGAACAGCAGATACACCAGCGAACCCAGAGGCAAAAGGTTGTCGGACAGGATGAAGTCCTCCAAGTCCAAAATGTTGGTGCCCGCGCCCATGGGCTGGAACCCGGAGAGGATGTTAAAGCCCAGCAGGCAGGGCATGGAGACAATGAGGATAATCACCAGATTCACCGCTACCGACTTCTTGTGGCTCCAGCCCCATTTGTCCATGGGGAAGGAGATGATGTTCTGAAAAACGGCAATGACGGTGGAGAGGGCGGCGAAGGACATAAAGACGAAGAACAGCGCGCCCCACAGCCGTCCCCCGGGCATGGCGTTAAAGACGTTGGGCAGGGTGATGAAGATGAGGGAGGGGCCGGAATCCGGGGTCACGCCAAAAGCGAAGGCGGCGGGGAAAATCACAAGACCCACCACGAAGGCCACAAAGGTGTCCAAAATGCCCACGTTGATGGCCTCGCCCAGCAGGCGGCGTTCCTTGCCGATATAGCTGCCGAAAATCGCCATAGCACCGATGCCCAGAGAGAGGGTGAAGAAGGACTGGCCCATGGCGGCGAAAATCGCCTCGCCCAAAATGAAGTTGCCGGCGGCATCGTACATCAGATTGTGGAAGTTGGGCATCAGGTAGAACTTCAGGCCGGCTCCCGCGCCGGGCAGGGTGACGGAGCGAACAGCCAAAACGATTAAAATACCCAAAAGCAGCAGCATCATGACTTTGGTAATCCGCTCCACGCCGTTTTTCAAACCGAGGGCGCACACGCCCATGCAGGCGAACACCACAATCACCATAAAGACGAACATGATGCCGGGCTGTGCCAGCATCCCGCCGAAGGCATCGCCCACGCCGGCGGCATCCAGACCCACAAAGTCGCCCTTTGCCATCTTGACAAAGTAGAGGAGCATCCAGCCCGCCACGGTGGTGTAAAACATCATGAGCATATAGTTGCCCGCCATGCCAAACCAGCTAAAAATGTGCCACTTGGTGCCCGCCGGCTCCAGCTTGTGAAAGCTGGTGGCGATGCTGGTGCGGCTGGCACGGCCCACGGAGAACTCCATCGCCATAATGGGCAGACCCATAATCACTAAAAATACCAGATAAATCAGTACAAAGGCGGCACCGCCGTATTTACCAACAATGTAAGGGAAACGCCACACGTTTCCCAGCCCGATGGCACAGCCCGCCGAAATGAGGACGAACCCCAAACGGGAGGCAAAGGTCTCTCTCTCTTTCATGAAAAAACACTCCTCTTTTGCATCTGCGCACACTCACAGATTACACTGCTAAAGTATAACCGTTTTGGGAAACGATGTCAAGAAAAAACGTAAGGGGAGTGGGGACAGGAAAATTTTTGGTATACAAGGGGCGGGCTTTGTGGTATACTACTTATGCTAGTATGCCTATGGGCATCTTTTGATTGGCGTTATGTGCCCCCGGGCACTTAAATATGGTTCAGCAGAACTTGGACTTTCCACAGAGCGCGAAAGCGGCGGCAGAGGGTATTTTTTGCGGCGAAACAGGGCCGTAAGAAAATACCCTACGCCTACTTTTTGCGCGCTCATTCTGCACCACACGCAACCTTTTTCCCCGGACGTATTTGATATTTTTGAACTTTTAGAAGGAGTGCAACTGAATTTTATGGCAGAAAAACTGAATGTAATTTCCCTTGGCGGTCTCAACGAGATTGGCAAGAACCTCACCGTGTACGAGTACGGCGGTGACATGATTCTGGTGGATGTGGGCATGGGCTTCCCCGACGACGATATGTACGGCATCGACGTGGTCATCCCCGACTTCACCTACCTCATCCAAAATAAGGACCGTATCCGCGCCATCTTCCTCACCCACGGCCACGAGGACCACATTGGCGCGTTACCCTATCTCCTCCGCAGCATCAACGCCCCCATCTACGCCACCCGCATGACGGCGGGTCTGGTGAAGCTGAAGCTGGAGGAGCACCACCTCATGGACAAAACCAAAATGATTACCTGCGAGGCCGGCGAAACCGTCCGTGCCGGCAAGTTTTCTGTGGAGTTTATCCATGTGAACCACTCCATCGCCGACGCTGTCGCCTTTGCCATCAAGTGCCCCGTGGGTACCTGTGTCCACACCGGCGACTTCAAAATCGACTCCACCCCCGTTCAGGGCGGCATGATTGATTTGGCCCGGTTCGGTCAGCTGGGGAAAGAGGGGGTTTTGGCCCTGCTCTCCGATTCCACCAACGTGGAGCGTCCCGGTTACACCAAATCCGAGCGGAGCGTCGGTGCCAGCTTTGACGCTCTTTTTAGAGGCTGTCAGGAGCGGATTATCGTCACCACCTTCGCCTCCAACGTGGACCGCATCCAGCAGGTGATTTCCGTGGCGGCAAAGTACGGCCGCAAGGTGGCGGTCACAGGCCGCAGCATGGAAAACGCCATGAAGGTGTCCACGGAATTGGGCTATATGCGTGTCCCCGAGGGCACGCTGGTAGACCTTGCCCACATCAAGGGCCTCCCCAAGGACAAAATCTGTATCATCACCACCGGCAGTCAGGGCGAGACCATGTCCGCCCTCTCCCGGATGGCGTTCTCCACCCATAAGCAGGTGGATATTCAGGCGGGGGACCGCATCATCATCTCCGCCTCCGCCATCCCCGGCAACGAAAATTCCGTGGGCAATGTAGTCAACGAACTCTACCGCAAGGACGCGGAGGTCATCAACGAGCGGGAGGCCGCCCTCCATGTCTCCGGCCACGCCTGCCAAGAGGAACTGAAAATCATGCATGCCCTTATCCGTCCCAAGTTTTTCGTCCCCCTCCACGGCGAGCAGCGTCACCTGAAGGTACACGCCAGACTGGCCCGTGAAATGGGGATGGACGCGAAAAACATCATCATCAGCGACATCGGCAAGGTGATTGAATTCACCCCCGACAGTGCCAAGCTAAACGGCATTGTCCCTGCGGGCCGTGTCTTTGTAGACGGCTACGGCGTGGGCGATGTGGGTAGCGTCGTCCTCCGTGACCGCAAGCATCTGGCCGAGGACGGCATGATTGTGGTGGTTGTCACCATGTCCGCCAGCGAGGGCATTGTGGTGTCCGGCCCGGATATCATCACCCGTGGCTTTGTCTATGTGAAGGAGTCCGAGGGGCTCATGGAGGAGCTGCGCCGGGTGGCAACGGAGTCCTTGGACCACTGCCAGAAGAACACCCAGGACATTGCGGAGCTGAAAACCGCCATCAAAAACGACCTGTCCGGCTATCTCTACAAAAAGACCAAGCGGAACCCCATGATTCTGCCGGTCATTATGGAAATCTAATTGTACAGACAAAATCTCCTGCCGTTTTGAACGGCAGGAGATTTTTTGATACGAAAAATGGGGTTACTGTTCTGGGGTGGGGTCGGCGTTCAGGGCGGCGGCTCTGTCCAACTCCCAGCGGGCGGTGTCCCGCAGGGTCTCCTCCATGGGGCGGGTGGTAAGGCCCAGAACCTTGCGCGCCTTGCGGGCGGAAAAGTTGTCGTTGCTCCTCATGCAGTAGATGGAGTAGCCGGTAAAGAGGGGCTGGGTGTGGTGGACTTTGGCGTGAAGCTCCAAAAGGGGGGCCAGCGGCCGCAGACCGGCGGGGGAGAAGAAGTGCTTTACATGGACAGTGGGGTCATTTTGTTCCAAAATCCCCGCCACCTCCCGCCAGTCGAAGTGGCGGTTGGCCAAAATGTAGCACTCGCCGGTAACGCCCTTGTCCACGGCGGCGATGCACCCCTCCGCCACGTCTCGCACGTCGATGAGGTCGTACCCACCCACCACCAGAGTGTGGAGTTTCCCGGTGACGCAGTCCCGAATGGTGCGGTTAATGTTGTTGGCACCGTAGTCCCCCGGGCCTAAAATTCCGGAGGGGAGCACAATGGTGGCATCCAGCCCCTTGAACTTCACGGCGTTCAGCACATATTGGGCCGCCTCCGCCTTTGTTTTGGCATAGGCACCTGTGACCCAGGCGGCGTGGTATTGGTCACTCTCCCGGATGACGCTGTGGCCCGGGTGTTCCGGCAGGGCGTGGACGGAGCTGACGTGAATCAGCCGGGTGCCCGGATGCTCCAGACAGAGAGACACAATGTTTTTAACGCCCCCCACGTTCACCGCTCGCAGCCTTGGTGAGACCTTGGCGGCGATGGAGATGATGGCGGCGGTGTGGATGACCACCAAAGTTTCGTCCGCCTCATGGGCAAAAATCGGCCCCAGAGAGGCCCTGTCGCACACGTCACCCTGGAAAAACTCCGCGCCGGGGCAGTCGTCTAAGGCCTTGCGGGTTTCACCGGGAAACACCAGCACCCGCACCTGTTCCCCCCGGGCCAGCAGCTTTCGTACAATGGTGTTGCCCAAATGTCCGCAGCCGCCGGTGACGATAAAAAGACGTTTCATAATCGGTCCACCTCATTTCTGTCAGATGAAAACCATGGAATGTCGCACTGGAATGACAAAATC
>JAVXKN010000020.1:0-6275 GCA_036647315.1 Oscillospiraceae bacterium
GTGAGCAAAACAGCGTCACTGAGTAGTTTCAAAGACAGTCAAAAAACCGCCCAATGGGCCCGCACAGCCATGAGCTGGTCTGTGGGCACCGGCATCGTGAGCGGCAGGGACGGCGGCATTTTAGACCCGGGCGGCACTGCCAAAAGGGCAGAGGTAGCCACCATGCTCCAGCGGTTCTCCATTCTCATTTCCGTGGGATAATATTTCCATTGTGACAGCACCCATAGACACCTCCGGCATAAGATAGATTGAGGCCGCTCCAGCCAGGCCTCCATCTTAATCAGGAGGTATTCATTATGGGATGCAATAACGGTTGCGGTTTTGGTGGCGGCGGGAGCTGCCTCTGGATCATCATCATCTTAGTCGTTCTTTACTGCTGCTGCGGCGGCGGAAATCTGCTCGGTGGCGGCAACAGCGGCGGTTGCGGCTGTGGTGGCAACGAGGGTTGCGGCTGCGGTGGTAACAATAACTGCGGAGGCGGCTGCGGCTGCTAATCGAACATAAGAAGAAATGGCGTGGGCTCCAATTTGGAGCCCACGCTTTTTTGACATCTCCAAGCCGCAATATGAATGAGCCAATATTGAAAAATTCATATTTACAGGATTTTGAACTAAAATACTTGCAATTTTGCAAGTTACCGCATATAATAAATCAAATGCAAAAATCAGGAGGATGACCATTATGAAAGAACTCTCTCGCATCGCCCAAGGGGTACAGGCATCAACGACCTTGGCGATAGATGCCATGTTCAAGCAGATGAAAGCGGACGGCATTGATGTCATAGGCTTTGGCGCGGGTGAACCCGATTTTAGCACCCCGGAAAATATTAAAGCGGCGGGCATCGCCGCCATTGAGCATAATCAAACCAAATATACGCCGGCTGCCGGCATTATGGAACTCCGTCGCGCCGTCTGCACCCGTCTGAAAACGGACTGCTTCGTGGACTATACGCCGGCACAGATTGTGGTAGCCAGCGGTGCGAAGCACAGCCTCTTTGCGGCATTGCAGGCTCTGGTGAACCCCGGCGACGAGATTATCATCCCCGCGCCCTACTGGGTGAGCTATTATGAGCTGGCAAAAATGGTAGGCGCGGTGCCGGTAATTATTGAAACAACAGAGGGGGACGGTTTTAAGCTGACAGCGGAGAAGCTGGCTGCCGCCATCACCCCGAAAACCAAGGCCATGCTCTTCAATAACCCCTCTAACCCCACCGGCATGATGTACGAAAAGTCGGAATTGGAGGCACTTGCGGCGGTCTGTGTCAAAAATGACATCTATGTGATTGCGGACGAAATTTACTGCAATTTGGTTTATGACGGCCTCAAATTTACCAGCTTTGCATCTCTAAGCCCGGCGGTCAAGGAGCTGACAATTTTGGTGAACGGTGTCTCCAAGTCCTACGCAATGACCGGCTGGCGCATCGGCTACACCGCCTCCACCGAAAAAATCGCCAAGGTGATGGCAAACTATTTGAGCCACTCCACCTCCGCTCCTTCGTCTATCTCCCAGTGGGCGGCAGTGGAGGCACTGACAGGGCCGCAGGACACCGTGGAGTCCATGCGTCAGGAATTTGAACGCCGCCGCAATTATATTGTGGAGCGGATGAATCAGATTGACGGTGTGAGCTGTATCTGTCCCCAAGGCGCATTTTATGTCATGATGAATCTGGAAAAGCTAAAGGGGCGGACGTTGGGCGGTATCAAAATAAACGGCTCCGATGATTTTGCCAAAGCGTTTTTAGAAAAGGGACTGGTGGCGGTGGTGCCCTGTTCCGGCTTTGGCGCGGACAATTTTGTCCGCTGGTCCTACGCCACCTCTATGGACAATATCAAGGCGGGACTGGATCGACTGGAAGTATTTTTAGCACAATAATGGTGCGCAGAGGGGGAGAAGTGTCGATACACTTCTCCTTCTTGCTGAATTGCGTAGAAATCTTGCGTTTTTTGCCGTGTAATATTGTGAAAGAATTGACTGAAAAGCGCAATCGTGCTATACTAAAATCTGAATTTTGAACATGGGAATTTAGGAGGCTGTTTTATGAAAAAAAGTGCAGTACGGCGTATCGGTGTGCTCACCAGCGGCGGCGATGCTCCCGGTATGAACGCCGTAATCCGTTCCGTCGTCCGTACCTCCATTCACCTTGGCATTGAATGTGTCGGTATTCGTCGCGGCTTTTCAGGTCTGATTAACGGCGATGTGATGCCCCTCAACTTTGAGCGCACCAGCGGTACCATTCGCTGGGGCGGTACAATGCTCTATACCGCTCGTTGCGATGAGTTCCGTACACCCGAGGGTCAGAAAAAAGCGGCTGATGCTTGTAAGATGCTGGGTCTGGACGGCATTGTGGGCATTGGCGGCGATGGTACCTTCCGCGGTCTTATGGATTTGGAAAAGCAGGGTATTGCCGTGGTGGGTGTCCCCTGTACCATTGATAACGACATCGCCTGCTCCACCTACACCATCGGCTACGACACCGCCTGTAACACCGCCTTGGACTCCATTGACCGCCTGCAGGACACCATGCAGTCCCACGAACGCTGCTCGGTGGTAGAGGTCATGGGCCGCCATGCCGGTCATTTGGCTCTCTATGTGGGCGTTGGCTGCGGTGCTACCGCCGTGCTGATTCCCGAAAAGGAAATCGACTTTGAGCGGGATGTCATTGAGCCTATCCGCCGCGCTCGTCTGGGCGGCAGAACCCACTTTATGATTATTGTGGCAGAGGGCGTGGGCAGTGCCACCGACGTGGCAAAACGCATCCACGACGAAACCGCCATCGACACCCGTGTCACCATTTTGGGCCATGTTCAGCGGGGCGGTACCCCCTCCGCCCGTGACCGTGTTTCCGGCACCTACATGGGCTATGACGCTGTGATGCTTCTGGCAGCCGGTCAAACCAACCGTGTCGTCTGCGTCCAGGGTGACCAGTATGTGGATTACGATATTCAGGAAGCCCTCGGCATGAAAAAGGGCATCGACGAGCAAACCTACACTGTTCTGCGTACCCTGACAGCGGTGAGCACCAACTAAAATTTCAAAAACAAAAGCCCGGTTCCAAATCGGAACCGGGCTTTTTTCTGTGAAGGTGTTATACTTTACAGAAGTTGAGGCAAAAGCGATACGTCTGCCAGTGCTTTCTGTAAATCGACAAAATGCTGCGTTGAAGGTCTGCAGAGGGGGAGACGCAACATCCCGCTGTCGCGGCCCAAAAGTTGGAGCGCGGTCTTTACCGGGATGGGGTTTACCTCGCAGAAAAGCGCGTCCATCAGCGGTAAGTACCGCAGCTGCAATCGGGTGGCGGCTTCAAAATCTCCCGCCAGACAGAGGTGGGTCAGTTTGACCATTTCGGCGGGAATCACGTTGGCGGCTACCGAGATAACACCCAGCGCACCCAAACTCATCAGCGGGACAATTTGGTCGTCATTCCCGGACCAGACGGAAAAGTCGGCGGGGCAGAGGGCCTTGGTGTGGGCGAACAGCGTCAGGCTGCCGGAGGCCTCCTTCACGCCGTTGATATTGGGTATTTGCGCCAAAACTTGATAGGTTTCCGCCGTAAAGGAAAGGCCGGTGCGCCCCGGGACATTGTAGAGCAAAACAGGCAGGGGCGTTGACTTGGAAACCGCCTCATAGTGGGCAATCAGCCCTCTCTGGGTGGCCTTGTTGTAATAGGGCGTCACATGTAAAAGTGCGTCCGCACCGCAGTCCGCGGCGCGTTTAGACCGCTCCACGGCAGAGGCGGTGCAGTTACTGCCCACTCCCGCCAGTACCTTAACCCGACCCTTGACCTGCTTTACGCAAAAGGCAATGACCGCCATCTGCTCCTCAAGGGACAGTGTAGAGGCCTCGCCGGTGGTGCCGCAGATGCAGAGTGCGTCAATGCCGTTTGCAAGCTGAAATTCGATTTGCTGTGCCAGTGTATCGTAGGCTATCGCGCCGTTTTTATCGAAGGGTGTAACAAGTGCCGTACAAGTTCCGGTAAAAACGGGCTCTCGCATGAGTTACCTCCTTGTGATGTACCCCTCAGCGCATAAAAGCTCCGCCAGCAGCACCGCACCGCCGGCCGCGCCGCGCAGGGTGTTGTGGGAAAGACAGACAAATTTGTAGTCATACTGTGTATCGGGGCGCAGCCGACCCATGGAAACCGCCATGCCGCCCTCTAAATTGCGGTCAAGTTTCGCCTGAGGACGATTGTCCTCCTCAAAATAGTGGAGGAACTGCTTTGGCGCGGTGGGGAGGTTCAGCTCCTGGGCACGGCCCTTGAAGCTTGCCCACAGCTCTTTAATCTCGTCCATGGAGGGCTTTTTCTCGAAGCTGACAAATACCGCGGCGGTGTGCCCGTTGGAGACAGGCACCCGGAGGCACTGGGCGGTGATGGCGGGCTTTTGCGCGGTGACAATCTCGCCGTTTTCCACAGTACCCCAGACTTTCAGCGGCTCCTGCTCGGATTTTTCCTCTTCGCCGCCGATAAAGGGAATCACGTTGTCCAGCATCTCGGGCCAAGTTTCAAAAGTCTTGCCCGCGCCGGAAATGGCCTGATAGGTGCAGACCAGAATTTTGTCCAGTCCGAACTTCCGCAGGGGATGGAGGGCGGGGACATAGCTCTGGATGGAGCAGTTGGACTTGACGGCGATAAAGCCCCGCTTAGTGCCCAGACGTTTCCGTTGTGCCTCAATCACCTTGATGTGCTCCGGGTTTAATTCGGGGACCACCATAGGCACGTCAGGGGTCCAGCGGTTGGCGGAGTTGTTGGAGACTACGGGGCATTCCGCCTTGGCGTAGGCCTCTTCCAGTGCCAAAATTTCGTCCTTTTTCATATCGACGGCGCAGAAGACAAAATCTACCATGGAGGCGATTTTCGCCACGTCCCGCTCTGCGTCCAAAATAACCATTTTTTTAGCGGCCTCGGGGATAGGGGTTTCCATGGCCCAACGGCTCCCAACGGCCTCTTCATATGTTTTACCGGCAGACCGCGCGCTTGCCGCAATGGCGACCAGAGTAAACCAGGGATGGTTCTCCGTGAGGGTGACAAACCGTTGCCCCACCATGCCGGTACCGCCAATAATACCTACTTTGTACTTTTCCATTGAAACGACCTCCTGCTTCCTTATATCATTCTATTTTGAACCCACAGATGGGTGAGCAAAATCAGTGGTTGTAAAGGGCACTGCTTTTGTATTATAATGACATATGTTAGCATACACGCCCCACCATGTCAATCTTTACTACGCTACTGTGCAAGCAAATTCGGTCTACCGTCAGAAATGGAGTATTCTATGAAAAAAATAACCTCTCGGTGCCTTGCGCTGTTGCTGGCACTGATATTATGTAGTTCCGCGCCCGCCACCGCCATCGGACTCGATATGATACACCTGGACCCCATTCTGCGGATTGGGCTTGCCTATGGAGCCAGTGCTTTGGCGGAGGCACGGCTGGAAAACAGCGAGGGCAGCGGCTATCGTTTCGGTGTCACTGATGAGGCCGGTACCTTTATTCTGTTGGGCAGCACGGCGGAGCGCAAGCTCACCATGCGCAAGACTGTGGGTGGCGTAACCCCTCAGGCAATCACGGTGTTTGCCACCGATACAGGTGCTGTGCTGTTTCAATTTGACGGCAATACGCCCCAGCTTACCATTCTGCCCGGCTTGGACGACAGCGTGAAAACCATCACTTGGTTTGCGGGACGGAAGTATTTTGGCAGCTTCCGCTATGCCTGTGCAGGGGAACTCTTGACGGTCATCAACGCACTGCCATTGGAGGATTACATCAACTGCGTCATCTCCCAGGAGATGAGCGAGTCCTGGCCGGTGGAGGCACTGAAGGCCCAAGCAATCTGCGCCAGAAGCTATGCTGTCGCCGCCAGCAGTCGCCATGCCAGTGCCGGCTTTGACATCTGCGCCACCACTCACTGTCAGGCATATCCCGGCGCGTCCCGCATTGGGCCAAACACCACCAGAGCGGCAGCGGAAACAGCGGGGCTCTGCGCGTGGTATAACGGGGCCATCGCCACCACCTACTACTTTGCCTGCGATGGCGGTGCCACAGAGAATTCTGAAAATGTCTGGGGCTCCGAGGTTCCCTATTTGAAGGGCAAGATAGACCCCTATGAGCCTACGGTTATGGCGGGCAGTCCCCACTACGGCTGGTCAACCACCTATACCAAGGAGGAACTGCGGCAAAAGCTGATTGACCGAGGCCATACCAACTGCGGCGAAATTGTGAATTTCTACGTTTCTAAAACCACAGAACTGGGCCATGTGTACAGCGTTACCTTCGTAGAC
>JAVXKN010000020.1:6375-12962 GCA_036647315.1 Oscillospiraceae bacterium
GCAGGCACCTATACCATCACGGGTAACGGCTGGGGCCACCATGTGGGCATGAGCCAGTGGGGAGCCTACGCCATGGCTCAACTGGGGCTGAACTACATGGATATTCTAAACTTTTACTTTACCGGAATCGAGATTAAATAATCAATGAAAACATCTGACTTTTACTATGATTTACCACAAGAACTTATTGCCCAAACACCGCTGGAACGCCGAGACGGCTCCCGTCTGCTGGTGCTGAACAAAGAGACAGGGAAGACGGAGCACCGCCATTTCTTCGACCTGCCGGGTTATCTTCATCCCGGGGACTGTTTGGTGCTCAACGACTCAAGAGTGCTCCCCGCCAGACTTTTGGGCCACCGTGTCCCCTCCGGCGGAGCCGTAGAGGTGCTGCTCCTCATTGACAAGGGCAATAAGACCTGGGAATGTTTGGTGCGTCCCGGTCGCAAGCTTCACCCCGGCGCGCAAATCTCCTTTGGGGACGGCCTGCTCACCGCCGAAATCATGGAGGAAGTGGAGGGGGGCAACCGTCTGGTTCGCTTCAACTACGAGGGCATTTTTCTGGAGATTTTGGAGCGACTGGGCAAAATGCCTCTGCCGCCCTACATTAAAGAAGAACTAAACGACCCGGAGCGGTACCAGACCGTGTACTCCAACGAGGTTGGCTCCGCCGCCGCCCCCACTGCCGGCCTGCATTTCACCAAGGAACTGCTGGCGCAGATTGAGGCAATGGGGGTGCGCCTTGCCTATGTGACCCTCCATGTGGGTTTGGGCACTTTCCGCCCTGTGAAAGAGGACGAGGTGGAAGGCCACGAGATGCACTCGGAATACTGCATGGTTCCCGCTAAGGCGGCGGAAATCATCAACGACACCAAGAAAAACGGCGGGCGGGTCATCTGCGTGGGCACCACCTCCTGCCGCACCATTGAGAGCTGGGCGGGCCCCGACGGCACCATGAAAGAGACAGGTGGCTGGACCAGCATCTATATCTATCCCGGCTACAAATTCAAGGTACTGGACTGCCTGATTACCAACTTCCACCTGCCGGAGAGCACCCTCGTGATGCTGGTTTCCGCGCTGGCAGGCAGAGAGCATATTTTGGATGCCTACGCCGAGGCAGTGCGGGAAAAGTACAGATTCTTTAGTTTTGGCGATGCCATGTTGATTTTTTAAGGTAAATAGGAGAATTAAATGTTTAAGCTACTCAAAACAGAGGGCAATGCCCGCCGCGGGGAGTTTACCTGCGGTCACGGCGTCGTTCAGACCCCCGTGTTTATGAATGTGGGGACTCAGGGTGCCATCAAGGGCGGTCTGTCCGCCCACGATTTACGGAATATTCACTGCCAAGTGGAGCTCTCCAACACCTATCACCTCCATCTGCGCCCCGGGGACGATGTGGTGCGCCAGATGGGCGGGCTACACAAATTCATGGACTGGGACGGCCCCATGCTGACGGATAGCGGCGGGTTTCAGGTCTTTTCCCTCTCGGGACTTCGCAAAATCACGGAGGAGGGGGTCACTTTTTCCTCCCATCTGGACGGACACCGCATTTTTATGGGCCCCGAGGAGTCCATGCGCATCCAGTCCAATCTGGGCAGCGACATCGCCATGGCCTTTGATGAATGCGTGGAGAACCCCTCCACCCGTGAGTATGTAAAACCCTCCTGCGAGCGCACCCTGCGGTGGCTGGAGCGTTGCAAGGCAGAGCATGACAAGCTAAACACCTTGCCAGACACTGTGAACCCCCAGCAGATGCTGTTCGGCATCAATCAGGGGGGTATTTACCCGGAATTGCGCACCTGGCACATGGACCAAATCGCCCAAATCGACTGCGATGGTTTCGCCATCGGCGGTCTTGCCGTGGGCGAGGAAACTCAGGTGATGTACGACATTATCGACGCGGTGGAACCCCATATGCCCAAGGACAAGCCTCGATACCTTATGGGTGTGGGGACCCCGTCTAATATCATCGAAGGCGTGGCCCGTGGGGTGGACTTCTTCGACTGCGTGATGCCCGCCCGCAATGCCCGCCACGGCAAGCTGTACACCTGGGACGGCACGGTGAATATTAAGAACGAGAAGTACAAAACCGACCCGCTGCCCATCGACGAGACCTGCCAGTGCCCTGTGTGCCAAACCTACTCCCGCGCCTACTTGCGCCATCTTTTCGCGTCAGGGGAGATGCTGGGGATGCGCCTTGCCGTCATGCACAATCTCTATTTTTATAACGAGCTGATGGCGCGCATTCGAGCCGCCCTTGATGCCGGAACCTTTGGTGAATTCAGGGCAAAATATTCCCAAAAACTAGAAGAACGGTGCTGAAATTTTTCTATTTTCATAAAAAGACTTGTCAAACGCTTCCATTCACGGTATAATACATCACATATCTTAAACATAATCGGAGGGAATCATTGTGCCTGCTAATCAAAATCTCATCACAACCGTAGTCATGTTCGCCGTAATGATCGGCGTCTTCTATTTCCTGCTTATCCGTCCCGAGAGCAAAAAGAAAAAGGCCATGGCGAAAATGCGTTCCGAACTGGCCGTGGGTGACGAAATCACCACCATCGGCGGTATCATCGGCACCATCTGCGCCGTGAAGGAAAACAGCATTGTCATCGAGACCAGTGCTGACCGTGTTCGCATGGAATTCACCAAATGGGCCATCTCCAACAAGGGTGCCCAGACCGATGAAAACGCGAAGTAAGCATCGTTTTTTGCATGAAAAGAATCCCCCTCTCATAGTCTTGTAGAAGGACGTGAGAGGGGGATTTTTTATGAAAAAGCAAGAGGTGCCCGGAAATCCGGCGTTGCGCGGCATCATTGAGGTACTGATCGGAAGTATTGTAGCATTGGGCTGCTGTCTCATTTTTTTGCTCTTCTGTTCCTTTGGCATGGCGAGGGGCTGGCTGCCCTCCAATATTTTGCAGCAGCTCGTTGTGGCGGGCTGTATAGCGGGCACGTTCGCCGGCGGCCTCTTTGCCGCCCGCCGTTACCGGGGAAAGACCCTTTTGGTGGGCCTGGGCGTGGGCGCGGTGTTCTTTCTCATCTTACTCACGGTAGGCATTTTGGTTCTAAAAGACTTCAGCGCGGAGACAAAGGGCCTGCCCATTCTCTGCGGCAGCCTTTGTGGTGGCGCGCTGGCGGGACTTCTTTGTGCCAAACCGCAGAAAAAACATCGAAAGTAATTGAATCTTCAAAAAGATTGTGTTATAATGCCCTAAGCTTAACAACTTGGGAGGGAAAACTGATGAAGCATATTACAACGCTCAACGGTGCTACGCTGAAGAAAAGCGCGTCCTACGGCGGCTGCGGCGAGTGCCAGACCTCTTGCCAGTCCGCCTGCAAGACATCCTGCACCGTTGCAAACCAGAAGTGCGAAAACAACAAATAAGTGTTCATTTTAGGCAAGGGGTGGGTGTTCCCACCCCTTTTCTATGTTTGAGAGAGGAATTTTTATGGTACATACTTTTTCCGTATTAGGAGTCAATGTAGCGGTAGACGTGAATAGCGGTGCTGTCCACGTTTTGGATAGCAATGCCTATGAGGCACTGAATCTGCTGCTGAAGACCCAGGGCGACACCCCCGACTTCTCCGTCCGTCCCGCCGGCATGGGCGAGGAGTGGGACGAGCTGAAGGCTCTCGCTGACGAGGGTCTTCTGTTCACCAATGATGATTACATTGAACCCTCTGTGGCGGTAAACGTCCAGAAGGGGTCGCCCATCAAGGCTCTGTGCCTCCATGTCTCCCACGACTGCAATCTGCGCTGCCGGTACTGCTTTGCCTCCACCGGTGACTTCGGCACCGGCCACCGTCTCACCATGGACTTTGAGACCGCAAAGCGCGCCATTGATTTTGTCATCGAAAAGTCCGGCTCCCGCCGGAACATCGAGGTGGACTTTTTTGGCGGCGAGCCGCTGATGGCCATGGACACGGTGAAAAAGACCGTGGCCTACGCCCGCTCCATCGAGGAGGAGCATGGCAAGTGCTTCCGCTTTACAATCACCACCAACGGCGTTCTGCTGGACGACGAGAATATTGCGTACATTAACAAAGAAATGTCCAACGCCGTTCTGTCACTGGACGGCCGCCCCGCCGTCAACGACCATATGCGCAAGACCATTAACGGCAAGGGCAGCTATGACATCATTGTCCCCAAGTTCAAGCAGCTGGTGGACGGCAGGGGAGACAAGGACTACTATCTCCGCGGCACCTTTACCCACAACAACCTGGACTTTGCCGCCGACGTGACCCATGTGGCCAGCCTGGGCTTCCGCAACATCTCCGTGGAGCCTGTGGTCTCCGAGCCGGAGTGCTCCTGGGCACTGCAGGACGACGATATTCCCACCATTCTGGCGGAATACGAAAAGCTGGCAGAGGAGTTAAAGGGTCGGGACGATATTAACTTCTTCCATTTTAATGTGGACTTAGCCCAAGGCCCCTGCGTCATCAAACGGATGCGGGGCTGTGGTGCCGGCTGCGAATATGTGGCAGTCACGCCGGAGGGCGACCTCTATCCCTGTCACCAGTTTGTGGGAAATGCCGAATACAAATTGGGTAACGTATTTGAGGGTACCTTTGACCACGCACTCTCCGATAAATTTGCGGAACTGAACATCTACACCCGGGAGGACTGCAAGACCTGCTGGGCTCGTTTCTATTGCAGTGGTGGGTGTAGCGCGTCTAATCTGCTTGTCAATGGTGACATAAAAAAGCCTCATCATGTGGGTTGTGAACTGGAAAAAAAGCGGCTGGAATGTGCCATCGCGCTCCGTGCTTTGGCGGCAGCGAAGGAAGTCTAGCCCTATACAGTCTGTATATATACAAAATGTTATCGGGCCGCAAATCATGTGATACAAAGGAATATGTAGGCGGATGACCCTGTACGCTATACCAGATGTGGTGAATAGGCGGCGGCACAACTGTGCCGCCGCCCTCTTTAGGTGCCGCAGTTGACATAACGCAGTTTACATAATGTGTTGACATAATTGACAAAAATAAACTATTTGTCTGGAACACCTTGCCTTTCCACCGCCGGTGGACTATGATTAAAAACACTGAAACGGTAAAGAGGGGGCAAATTGGGTTGACTTTAGGCTTTATTGGTGCCGGCAATATGGCCGGTGCCATTTTTAACGGCGTATTAGGCCGGCATTTGCTGTCCGCGGAGTCCATCTGGCTCTCCAACCGCAGTGCCCCAAAGCTGGAATCTTACGCAGTACTTGGCGCGCACACTACCACAGACAACGTGGCTGTGGTGCAGGCGGCAGATGTGATTGTACTTGCCATCAAGCCCCAGATGTTTCCCGATGTGCTCCCCGGTATCGCTCCTTACGCCTCGGGGAAGTGCTTTGTCTCCATCGCGGCGGGTATTTCTGTGGACTACCTAAAATCTCAGCTGCCCGGTGCCCTTGTAATGCGCGCCATGCCCAACACCCCCATGCAGGTGGGCTTGGGTGCCACGGGAATCGTGGCAGCCCCGGAGGTTCCCGCCCAGATATTTAACGCTGTTTCCGACATCTTTGCCGCCGGCGGTGAAATCGCCGTCATTACGGAGGCCCAGATTGATGATATTATCGCCCTCAGTGGCTCTACCCCCGCTTTTTTCTTCCGCATGGCAGACGCACTGGTCTCCTGTGCGGTGCAAAATGGGTTTGACCCGGATTTGGCACTGAAACTGGCAGCCAAAACCATGGAGGGCTCCGCCGTGATGCTCCAAAAGAGCGGGAAGACCGCCAAGGAGCTCACCCGTCAGGTCTGTTCCCCCGGCGGCACGACGCTGGCGGCTCTCACCGCCTTCGACGAGCAAGATTTTGAAGGCATGATTACAGAGGCCGTGACCCGCTGTACCGCGCGGTCTAAGGAACTCAGCGAAGCAAACTAAGCGTCTATTCCGGGAGCTTGTCTCATAGAATCCCCTGAGGTGAACTTCAGTGGATAGACGGGACAATGGGCATAAGCTGCTACCGGCACTGTTGGTGCTGTCAGGTGCGTTTCTCATGGGTCTGATTGCCGGCACGTTGATGGCGGGCATGGTGTCAGGCGTGGGCGGAGACGCGTTATCGGTTTATTTAGAGAGTTTTCTGGCAGTGGCGCGGACGGGAGATACAGATACCCCGGCACTGCTGCCCCTTCTGTGGGAGCTGTTTCGCTGGCCGGTGGCGGTGGTACTGCTGAGTTTAACGCTGGCCGGGCTTGTGTGCCTGCCGATGCTGTTCGTACTGCGAGGGTTTCTACTCTCCTTTGCCATCGGCTCCTTTGTGCGGATGTTCGGCGGTACCGGCTGTCTGCTGGCGGTGCCGGTTTTTGGCATCTCCGGCCTACTGGCCCTCCCTGTGCTTTTTGTTTTGGGCGTGTTGGGGTGGAGCAAGTTGCAAATGCGAATTTCCAGACCGGCGGCGGAGCGGAAAAGAAGTGTGCTTTTCGGCAAAGCCCAGTTGGTGCAATGTGGTATCTGCACCGGCGTACTCTGCGTGTGTGTGTTATTAGAGCGTTTCGTTGTGCCGCCCGTACTGTTGGGGATTGCACAGCTTTTTACAGCGTCCCATTGAGCACTTTTTGAGAGGGGTGAGCGGCGGCATGGAGGAACT
>JAVXKN010000021.1:0-12899 GCA_036647315.1 Oscillospiraceae bacterium
GGAAACCTGGCTTGCCCGCACGGAAAATCTCCACCGCTACGTCTGGGGAAATCCCCCAAATCTCCAAGACGCCCTCCATAATGCGACCTCTTTTTTGGCAGAAAATGGTATATCATAGGAGTACTTTCAGAGAAAAAGGAGTACACACTATGAACAAGACAAAAAATTTGCAGGACGCATTTCTGGCACAGGCCAGCCGCAAGGGGACCTCGGTAACGGTGTTTCTCATGAACGGCTATCAGCTGCGGGGGCGGATTCACGGCTTTGACCCCTTCGTGGTGGAGCTGTTCACGGAGGACAAGCAGCAGATCATTTACAAGCACGCCATTTCGACGATTCTTCCCGAAAAGGCGATATCTTTGGACACGGCGGAGGGGGAGTAACGGCACCCCCCGCGGAGCGTCCGTCGGGGGCTACTTATGAAACAGGGCACGGTTATTACCCGGGTCATTATGACAGTTATCTTCCTCTTTGTGCTCCTCTATATGGGCGTCTATCTGGCCGCAGGCCTAAGAGACCCCTATAAAACTGTGCTCACCTACGCCTACACCGTCAACGATTCCGCCGCCGCCGCCGGACTTTTGGTGCGGGACGAAATCGTCATTCCCCAAAAGGCCGTGCTGGCGGACATTTATCCCGCCGAGGGGGAACAGGTGGCCCGTGGGGAAACTGTGGCGGTGCTCTATCGAGATTCCGCCGCCTTAGACCGCAAAACGGAGATTCGCGCTCTGGAACTGGAGCGGGAACAGCTTGACTACGCGCTGAACAAGCAGGATAACGTGGGGGATGCGGCTCAGCTGGACACGGACATCACCGCCCTCCTCTCCGACCTCCGCTCCACCGTTTCCGCCGGCAATCTCACCGGGATAGAGGACAAGACCTTGTCCCTGCGCAGTATGGTCTTAAAGCGCACCGACACTGGGAGCAACACGGACGACGGTTTGGCGGGCATTGAGACCCGCATGGTGGAGGTGGGACAAACGCTGCGAACCCTCCGCGCCACCTCCGACCAAGAGAGCACCACCATCACCGCCGAGAAATCGGGCACCTTTTCCGGCCTGGTGGATGGGTACGAGACCCTGCTCAATCAGGAAACCCTCAAAACCATCACAGCACCCGAACTGGCAGCACTGGCAAAAAAGCCGGCCTCCCCCAATGAGGATGTCATCGGCAAGCTGATTACCTCCTACCGCTGGAGCTATGCCGCGCTGATTGACCAAAAGGACGCTGTGCGTCTCAAGGAGGGGAGCACCGTCCCCGTCCTCTTCTCCCACGACTTTGCCGGCGAAATTCCCATGCGGGTGGACCGCATTGGGGACACGGTGGGGGGCAAAACCCTGCTCATTCTCTCCTCCGACCGCAATTTATCTGACACCACCCTGCTCCGCCGCCAGACGGCGGACATCGTTTTTGAATCCTACACCGGGGTGCGGGTACCCAAGCAGGCCCTCCGGGTGGAAAACCGCAAAAAAATCGACCCGGACACCAAGGTGGAGACCACCGAGCAAGTCACCGGGGTCTATGTGTTGGTGGGTGCTCAGGCGGAATTTAAGTCCGTCGAGGTCCTGCAGGAGGGGGCGGACTTTTACCTTCTTCGTGGCACCGCCACCAACCGAAAAGTGCTCCGCCCCGGGGACGAGGTCATCGTGTCCAGCAGAGAACTTTTCGACGGCAAGGTCATTGATTAAATAAAACCCAAACGGGCGGGAGGTATTTTTATGACCCAGCTTGCAGAACACATCGCATTGGTCAAAGAGCGCGTTGCAGCCGCCGCCCGTGAGGCGGGCCGTGACCCGGCGGACATCACCCTGGTGGCCGCCACCAAAACCCAGACCGGGGAGACTATCCGGGAGGCCATCGCCTCAGGTATCACGGTCTGCGGGGAAAATCGTGTTCAGGAACTCACCGACCATCTGGCGGAAAACGCCTATGCCGGCGCGGCACTTCACTTCATCGGCCATCTGCAGACCAACAAGGTCAAATACATCGTGGGGAAGGCAGACCTGATCCAGTCGGTGGATTCCTCCCGCCTGATGGATGCCATTGAGGCCCGTGCCGCCGCCCTGAATTTGCGGCAGGATATTCTGCTGGAAGTGAACATCGGCGGGGAGGAGAGCAAGGGGGGCTGCCCCCAGTCCCAACTGCTGGAGTTGGCCCGGTACACCGCGGAATTACCCCATATACGGCTCCGTGGAATCATGTGTATACCACCTGTTGTCCCCGAAAAGGGGAACAATCTCCATTTTTTTGCAGAAACAGCCCAGTTTCTTGTTGACATAAGAACGGAAATGGGGGATAATAACTCTGATATAGACTACTTATCCATGGGGATGAGCGGAGACTACGAGGATGCCGTACGAGCGGGCGCAACTCATGTGCGCGTCGGCAGTGCGATTTTTGGCACGCGCCCGCACCGATAGGGGTTTGGCGCGCAGATGAAAGGAGCCTTTTACAATGGGTTTTATGGATGAATTAAAGCGTTTGGCGCGCCCCTACGAGGACGAAGAAGAGGAATTTGACGACTTTGAGGCCACTGCCCCCAAGGCTGACCGCTCTGAGCGGAAAGAAAAAGTCCGGGACATCGGTGCTACCGCGCCCCTTTTTGCAAATAACGACGCAGATGCCCGCAAGAGCAACAAGGTTGTAAGCATCCACACCACCACCCGCCTCCAAGTGGTGCTGGCAAACCCGGAGCGTTTTGAAAACGCGCCGGAAATTGCCGACCATCTGCGGGAAAAGCGCACCGTGGTGTTAAACCTTGAAAAGACCAACAAAGAGCTGGCCCGCCGTCTGCTGGACTTCCTGTCCGGCGTTGCCTACGCCAACGAGGGCACCATCAAGAAGGTAGCCATCTCCACCTACATCATCACCCCCTACAATGTGGACATTATGGGCGATTTAGTCAGCGAGTTGGAGAACAACGGGATGTATTAACCTCCCGCAGATAGAAAATAACGGGGGAGGAATTTTGATGCTTACACCGCAACAGGTTGCCAAGCACTCCTTTGGGAAATCCACCTTCAGCGGCTACAATATGGCCGCTGTGGACGATTTTCTGGACGAAGTGACCCACGACTACGAGACGATTTACAACGACAATACCCTCTTAAAACAAAAGCTGGGGGTATTATCCGATAAAATCCGTGAATACCAGTCCACGGAGGACGCCATGCGGAAAACTCTGCTGGCCGCCCAGAATATGGCAGACCAGATGCTGCAGGACGCGGAGGCCAAGCGGGACGCGCTGGTGCATCAGGCCGAAGTGGAGGCCGCCAAACAAATCGAGCAGCTTCACAGTGCCGTCGCCACCGAGGAACACCGCCTTGCCGCCGCCCAAAAGGCCACCAACTCCTATGTGTCCGACATTAAGCGGCTCTGCGAAGAGCAGGTGCTCTACATCGCCCACCTAGACCAGCTGGTACCTGCCGCGCCCACCCCGGTGGAGCAGACAGTCACCGATATTGAGGCCGCCGTCCGAGCCGCCACCCAGCAGCAGGACGCCGACACCGTCAATGTGCCCGACGTTGTTGACGACGAACCCACCACCGAGTTGCCGGACACCACCGCCGATTCCGGGCTGTATGGAGAGCTTTTGGCCCAGCGGGAGACCCCTCAGAACGACGAGGAGAAACCCATCGTCTCCGCCCCCATTGACATTGAGCTGTCCCACAACGCCTCACAGCAAACGGCTGACCCCGACGCCACCCGCCGACTGGACCGGTTTAGCGACTTAGAAAAAAACTTTGGTCGGGACTACGAGGCTTAACAAAAAAATCCTTGCGTAACCCCGGCGGCTGTGCCGCCGGGGCTTTCGCGATTTTAATCATTCTTTTGCAGAGGAGAAAAATATCATGCCGGAAGATTACAACAAAACCGTAAACCTCCCACAGACCGACTTCCCCATGCGGGCAGGTCTGCCCGCTCGTGAGCCGGGGATGCTGGAGGAATTTTACAGCGCGGATTTATACCACAAGATGGTGCGCCGCAACGAGGGCAAGCAGAAGTTTATCCTCCACGACGGCCCTCCCTACGCCAACGGCAACATCCACATCGGCACCGCTCTGAATAAAATCCTCAAGGACATGATTGTGAAGCACCGCAACATGACCGGCTACTGCGCCCCCTACGTCCCCGGCTGGGACACCCACGGTCTGCCCATCGAGTCCGCCATTTTGAAGGACAAAAAGGTAAAGCGGGACGAGCTGACTACCTCCGAGTTCCGTGAAAAGTGCAAGGACTACGCCGGGGGCTGGGTGGATACCCAGCGGGAACAGTTTAAGCGTCTGGGCGTTTTGGGCGAGTGGGACGATCCCTATCTCACCTTCAAGCCCGCCTTTGAGGCAAAACAGGTGGAAATTTTCGGCAAGATGGCAGAAAAGGGCTTCATTTTCAAGGGAATGAAGCCTGTCTACTGGTGCCCCCACGACCAGACCGCTCTGGCGGAGGCCGAGGTGGAATACGCCGACGACCCCTGCACCACCATCTTTGTCAAGTTCAAAGTCCGTGACGACAAGGGGAAACTCTCCCAGTTTTGCGACCTGAATAGCACCTATTTCGTCATTTGGACCACCACCCCCTGGACCATCCCCGGCAACATGGCAATCTCCTTAAATGCCGAATATGAGTACGTTTTACTGCAAGTTCCCGCCGGGGAGACCTACATTCTCGCCAAAGAGTTGGCAGAGGGTGTCTGCCAGCAGGCGGGCATCGACTTTGCCGCTTGCAAGGTTTTAGCCACCCTCACCGGCAAGGACTTTGACCTCATGACCGCCACCCACCCCCTCTTTGACCGTGACAGCGTCATTCTCAACGGCGACCACGTCACGCTGGAGGCGGGCACCGGCTGTGTCCACACCGCCCCCGGTTTCGGCGCGGACGACTTCAACATCTGCAAGCTCTACGACAAGGAGCGGGGCACCCACATCGGCACCCCGGTGCCGGTAAACGCCAAGGGCGTGATGACCGACGAGCGGTACAACGGCCAGTTTTACAGCAAGGGCAATGAGCTGGTGCTAGAGGATTTGGCAGCTTGCGGCGCGCTACTGGCCTCCGCCAAAATCACCCACTCCTACCCCCACTGCTGGCGCTGCAAGCAGCCCATCATTTACCGCGCCACCGAGCAGTGGTTCTGCTCCGTGGATGCCATTAAAGATGCCGCCGTGAAATCTTGCGACGAGATTCAGTGGAAGCCCGACTGGGGCAAAGACCGGATGACCTCCATGATTACCGAGCGGAACGACTGGTGCATCAGCCGCCAGCGGGTGTGGGGCGTGCCGCTGCCCATTTTCTACTGCGACAAGTGCGGCAAGGACATTGTCACCCCGGAGACGATTTCTAAAATTTCCGGCCTATTTAGAGAGCACGGCTCCAACATTTGGTTTGATACCGAGGCCGATCAGCTGGTGCCGGAAGGCTTTGTCTGCCCCCACTGCGGCCACAACCACTTCACCAAGGAAACCGACATTATGGACGTGTGGTTCGACTCCGGCTCCACCCACGCTGCCGTTTTGGATGAGCGGGACTATTTGCAGTTCCCCGCCGACGTGTATTTAGAGGGCGGCGACCAGTATCGCGGCTGGTTCCAGTCCTCCATGCTCACCTCCATCGCCGCCAAGGGCGTTGCCCCCTACAAGCAGATTATCACCCACGGCTGGACCGTGGACGGTGAGGGCAAGGCCATGCACAAGTCGCTGGGTAACGGCATCCCCCCCGAGGAGGTCATTAAGGACTACGGCGCGGATATGCTCCGCCTGTGGGTGGCCTCTGCGGACTACACTCAGGATATGCGTATCTCCAAGGACATTCTAAAGCAGCTCTCCCAGGCCTACCTCAAAATCCGCAATACCGCCCGGTACATGATTTCCAACCTCTACGACTTCAACCCGGACACCGACGGTATGGCTTTGAGCGACATGACCCCGCTGGACAAATTCGCCCTCCACTGCTTTAACGAGCTGTGCAAAACCTGCCTAGACGGCTACAACCGCTACGAATTCCACGCCGTCTATCGGGCGATTTACAACTTCTGCGTCATTGACCAGTCCAATTTCTATTTGGACATCATCAAGGACCGGCTCTACTGCGAGGCCCCCAATTCCAAGGAACGCCGCAGTGCCCAGACCGCGCTGTACCTGATTTTGGACGGCATGACCCGCCTTCTCGCCCCCATTTTGGCCTTCACCTCCGAAGAAATTTGGAAAGCGATGCCCCACGCCAAGGCCGATAACGCCGAGAGCGTCCTCTTAAACGATATGCCCGGCTACAACCCGGCACTGGTGCTGGATAGCGATGCGCAGACCCGCTGGAACCGCCTAGTCTCCCTCCGGGACGGGGTCAACAAGGCTTTGGAAAACGCCCGGAAAAACGGCGTGCTGAAAAAGAATCAGGACGCGGAAATCGTCCTCCATGTCTCCGCCGAGGACGCAAAATTCCTAGAAAACGTTGATTTGGGCACCCTGTGCATTGTCTCCAAGGTGACGGTGATTGCAGGGGGCACAGAGGGCGAAACCGCCGAGGACTGCCTCATCCCCTGCACCATCGAGGTCGCCCTTTCGGATGCCGGCAAGTGCGTCCGCTGCTGGAACCACAACGAGCATCTGGGCGAAAACAAAGCCCATCCCGACCTCTGCCCCCGCTGCGCCAAGGTCGTAGAAACCCTGTAATTTGATTGAAATGCGGCACAGTCTCTCTTTTTGAGAGGTTGTGCCGCTTTTCCATGTTTTTTACTAGGGATAGTGGTTGTTTTTTCTCCCGTAGTTTGATATAATAAACTCTCTATTTATAATGTGCGCAGAGGAGGCGAAGCCCTTGAAAAAGAACAAAATTTCCCGACTGCTGGAACCCGGCCTGCGGCTTTACTTTTTATGCCTTGTGGGCTTTTCCATTGTCTCCGCGTTTATAAACCCCTATCTGGCGGCGGCGGAGGCCGTAGTTGTCATTGTCCTCTACCTCTATTTCCGCCAGAGCAACCAAAAGCGCAAAAAGGAAATTCTCAAATACATCGACAGTTTCACCGGCAACATGGACGTGGCAGCTAAGGACACCATGGTGAATTCCCCCCTGCCCATGGTGATTTTCCGGCCGGATAACGACGAGGTTATCTGGAGCAACGAACGATTTTTACACATTACCGGGGAGCGGGAGCACCTGTTTGACACCAAACTCTCCGCCGCCGTGCCGGATTTCTCCTCCAAGTGGCTCATGGAGGGCAAGACCCAGTGCCCGGAGGAAGTCACGGTGGAAAACCGCAAATTCCTGGTGTTCGGACACTTGGTTCGCACCGGGGACCGGGGCAGTGCCTACCTTGCCACCACCTACTGGGTGGACGTTACCGACCTCTCCATGGCCCGGGACGAACTGGAAAACTCCAAGCCCATTGTCTCCCTCCTCCTTTTAGATAACTACGAGGAACTGATGAAAAACATCACCGATACCGCCCGCAGCGGCATGCTTTCGGAGATTGATAAGCGTCTGGCGGACTGGACCGCGGGAACCGGCGGGCTCTTCTGCCGCATTGACCGTGACCGCTACCTGTTCCTCTTTGAGGATGCACACTTGCAGGACCTCATCGACGAAAAATTTTCCATCTTGGACTCTGTCCGTGAGGTCGTGAGCCCCAACGGCATCCCCTCCACCCTCTCCATCGGCATCGGCAAAGATGCCCCCACCTTTGGAGAACTATACCAGAGTGCCTCCCTGTCCATTGAGATGGCACTCTCCCGCGGCGGCGACCAGGCCGTGGTGAAAAATCGGGTCACTTTTGAATTCTACGGCGGACACTCCAAGGAACTGGAAAAGCGCACCAAGGTGAAGAGCCGTGTGATGGCAAACGCTTTGGGTGAACTGATTGCCGACGCGTCCATGGTCTTTGTCATGGGCCACAAATTCTCGGATTTGGACACCATTGGTGCCGCCGCCGGTATCTGCTCCATCTCCCGCAAAAAGGGCACCCCCGCCTATATTTTGAAGGAATCCGGCCAGACCCCCGGCAGTGCTATGGTCGCCCGTTTGGACGCTACCGAGGAATACAGCGAACGCTTTATCTCCGCCCAGGACGCGCTGGTGCTGGCCAATTCCAGCGCGCTTTTAGTGGTGGTGGACACCAACCGCCCGGAACAGGTGCAGGCGGAGGAACTGCTGGACTGCTGCACCAAGGTGGCGGTGATCGACCATCACCGCCGCGCCGCCACCTACATCGCAGATGCCGCCCTCAACTTCCACGAGCCTTACGCCTCCTCGGCCAGTGAACTGGTTACGGAGCTTTTGCAGTACATCATCGACCCCGCCGATTTGACCCGCTGTGAGGCGGAGGCCCTGCTGGCGGGCATCGTGCTAGACACCAAAAACTTCACCATGCGCACCGGGGGCCGCACCTTTGAGGCGGCGGCGTTCCTCCGCCGTTGCGGTGCGGACACCGCCGAGGTGAAAAAGCTGTTCCAAAACGATTTGGCGGGCACCATCGCCCGATACGACATCATCCAAAACGCCCGCATGTACAAAAAAGACATCGCACTGGCACTGGTAGACCACACCATCCCCCGTGTCACCGCCGCCCAAGCAGCCGACGAGCTCTTAAATATCTCCGGCATTGATGCCTCCTTTGTCCTCTTCCCCGACGGCGACCGGGTGATTATCTCCGCCCGCAGCATGGAGGACACCAATGTGCAGGTCATTTTGGAGGCTCTGGGAGGCGGCGGCAACGCAGCCACGGCAGGGGCGCAGGTACCGGGCGCGCTGGACGAGGTTTCCAAGCTTTTAACCACGGAAATAGACAAGTATTTCGAGGACGAATAAGTCCACAGAGAGGTTGTTTCACATGAAAGTCATTTTAACGCAGGACGTGAAGTCCCAAGGCAAAAAGGGCCAACTCATTGAAGTCTCCGAGGGGTACGGCCGCAACTACCTCCTCCCCCGCAAGCTGGCTACCGAGGCCACCGCGGACAACATGAACAAAATGAAGCTTCAGGACAAGGCCAGACTTGCCCGTGAGGCCGCCGAAAAAGCGGAGGCCGAGGCGGTGGGTACCCAGTTGGAGGGTCTTTTAGTCAAGGTTTCCGGCAAGGCCGGCACCGGCGGACGGCTCTTCGGCTCCATCACCACCAAAGAGATTGCCGACGCGCTGAAAGAGCAGTTTCAAATCGACATTCCCAAGACCAAGCTGGTGCAGGACGACCCCATTAAGGCCTTCGGCACCTATCAGATTAAATGCAAACTGGGCTACGAAGTCACCGGCACAGTGAACGTTTTGGTGACAGAAGAAAAATAAACCGGCGAGGTGAATCCTTTGGACGAACTACTCTCCCGTCAACTCCCCCACAGCACCGAGGCAGAACAGTCTGTTCTGGGTGCCATGCTCATCGACGAAAATTGTGTCCCCGATGTGATTGGGAAGCTAAAGCCGGAGGATTTTTACCTCCGGCAGAATCGCGCGCTCTACGAGAGCATGTACACCATGTTCAACTTCTCCCAGAAAATCGACCTTGTGACGGTTTTGGAGGCACTCCGTCAGAGCGGGAACTACGACGAAAATTCCTCCCGCTCCTACCTGCAGCAGCTGATGGAAATCACCCCCACCGCCGCCAACGTGGGCCTCTATGTGGACATTGTGAAGGACAAGGCACTGCTGCGGCGCATCGCGGAGACCGCCGGGGACTTAACCGGTCTGGTCCAAGCGGGGACAGACACCGGCAATGACCTGCTGGAAGTCGCCGAACAGCGGGTGTACGCCCTCCGTCAAGGCCGGGGCTCCCGTGGGCTGGAACCCCTCTCCGCCATCGTCCCCACCATGCTGGAACGTCTGGGGGAACTGGCCGCCAGCGGCAACGCCCTCCCCGGCCTGTCCACCGGCATCAAGTCCATCGACCGGGCACTCACCGGCCTGAATAAATCAGACCTCATCATTTTAGCCGCCCGCCCCGGCATGGGTAAAACCTCTCTGGCCCTCAACATGGCCCTCTACGCCGGCAAATACTCCGGCAAAAATGTGGCGGTGTTCTCCCTGGAAATGTCCAAGGAACAGCTGGGGATGCGTCTGCTCTCCGGCGAGGCGGTCATTGAGAACAAAAAGCTTTTAACCGGTCAGCTGGACGACAGCGACTGGGTCAAAGTCGCCGCCGCGTCCCAAGTGTTGTCCCACACCCAGATGTACATCGACGACGACCCCACCATCACCGTGGCGGACATCAACGCAAAGTGCCGCCGGGTGGACAATCTGGGCCTTGTGGTGGTGGACTATCTGCAGCTCATGGGCTCTGCCGGCGGCAACCAAAACGGCGGCGAAAGCCGCCAGCAGGCGGTGTCTAACATTTCCCGGGCCATGAAAATTATGGCGAAAGAACTGGCGGTGCCGGTAGTGTGCCTCTCCCAGCTCTCCCGCTCCAACGAGAAGGACAAAACCGCTGTCCGCCGCCCCCGCCTCTCCGATTTGCGGGACTCCGGCGCCATCGAGCAGGACGCGGATATTGTGATGTTCCTCCACCGTGAGTCGGACTACGACGAGGGGGGCGACGACGCAGACCCCAACAGCGTGGAGTGTATCATCGCCAAAAACCGCCACGGCGAAACCAACCTCCTGCGGCTTAAGTGGCTGCCCCAGTACACTTCCTTTTCCGACAGCGACGAAATCGACTACTATCACAGCGAGGGCTGAGGATGAAAAAGCTTTTGGCTCTCGCCGCCGAATACGATATGCTCCCCCCCGACTCCCTCATCCTCTGCGCCCTTTCCGGGGGCGCGGACTCCGTCTGCATGACCCATTTTTTGTGGGAGCATCAAAAAGCGGGGGGCTACCGCATTGCCGCCGCCCACTTTAACCACCATCTTCGTGGCGAAGCCTCCGACAGCGACCAGACTTTTGTGGCTGACTTCTGCGCCCAGCTGGGAATTCCCCTCACCATCGGCGGCGGCGACGTGGCCGCCCGTGGCGGCAACACCGAAGAGGTTGCGCGGCAGATGCGGTACGCCTTTTTGGAGGAGACTGCCGCAAAGCTGGGAGCCAATCGGATTGCCACCGCCCACAACGGGGACGACAATTTGGAATCCCTCCTCTTAAACCTCACCCGGGGCTGTGGCCTCAACGGCCTCACCGGCATCCCGCCCCGCAGGGGGGACATCGTTCGCCCCCTCCTCACCACCTCCCGGGCGGAAATTATGGCCTATCTGGCGGCGCACCATCTGGGCCATGTGGAGGACGCCACCAACGAGGACACCTCCTATGCCCGCAACCGCCTGCGGCATCAAGTACTGCCGGTTTTGCGCTCCCTGAACCCCAACGTGGTGAGCAGTGCCGCCGACACCGTAGCTTTTCTGCGGCAGGACAACGATTTTATCACCGCACAGGCGGCAAAACTCTGCGCCGCCGCGATAGAAAAAGACGGCGACGTGGTACTGCCCGCCCCGCCCTTAGCCCGCGCTCCCACCGCTGTGGCGGCGCGGTGCGTCCCCCTTTTACTGGGCAAGCTGGGGAGACAGACCGCCGCCAACGCAAAGCACATCGCCGCCGTCCTCGCCCTTGCCCGCAGTGGGGACCCCTCCGGGCGCATTTCCCTCCCCGGGGGCATTACAGTCTCTAAGGACTATGATTTTCTCCGATTTTCCCATAAAACCGCCCCCGCCGCGCTAGAAACCGTCCCCCTCTACGAGGGCACCAACCCCATCCCCGGCACAAATTGGGTGGTGACGGTGACACAGGAAATCCCCGGACTGGTGGCGCGGTCACGGCAGATTGGGGACAGCGTAACCCTCCCCAAAGTGGGGGTCAAAACCGTGAAGGACTGGATGATTGACAAAAAAGTCCCCTCCCGACTGCGCAATCTCCTCCCCGTGGTAGCGGACGAAAACGGCGTTTTAGCACTGGGGGGCTTTGGCAGAAATCCCGGCCACCCGCTGGCCTCCTCCGTAACCCTCACCCATCTGCAGCCCCCGCCCCACATTGACGAAAAGGATGATTAAACGATGAATACACTGGATAACGACATGGAGCAGGTGCTCTTTTCCGCCGCAGAACTGGACCGCCGCACCACCGAACTGGCGGCAGAAATTGACCGGGACTACGCGGGCAAGGCCCCGCTTTTAATCGGGATTCTCCGTGGCTCCTTTATCTTTATGGCGGATTTGACCCGCAAAATCACCCTCCCCGTCACCGTGGACTTTATGGCCATGTCCTCCTATGGGCGGGGCACCAAATCCACCGGTCAAGTGGAGATTAAAAAGGACTTATCCGAGGACATCGAGGGTCGGGATGTCATCGTGGTGGAGGATATTTTGGACAGCGGCAACACCCTCTACTATCTGCTGAAAATTTTGGAGGCCCGTGGCCCCGCGTCGGTGAAACTCTGCGCCCTTTTGGATAAGCCGGAACGCCGTGAAAAGCCTGTGGAACTTACCTATCGCGGCTTTTCCATCCCCGATGCCTTCGTGGTGGGATACGGCTTGGACTACGCTGAAAAATACCGCAACCTCCCCTATATTGGGGTGCTTTCTCCCAAAGTCTACGCCGACTAGTCGGCAAAAACCCCTAAAAATGGAGGTGCTTTTTTGGACAAACAGGAGCCACGAAAATTCAGTCCCCGCGACCTGCTGTTTTACACCCTGATTCTCGCCATCCTGCTCTCCGCCGTGTGGATGCTCATGGAGTTTACCGGGAAACCCGGCCTCTCCTACGGGCAGGTTCAGCGGCTGTTCCACCGGGAACAGGTGGAGGCCTTCACTGTGAAAAACAACACCTTAACCCTCCGTCTTCGGGAACCCATGGAAAACGGCGACACCACCGCCAGCTATAAGCTGACGGATTTTGACGTGTTCTACGCGGACATGGGGCCCCTCATCGAAAAGCAGATGAAAAGCGGCATCCTGTTGGACTATAACTACGATTTGGGCTTTCAGCCACCCTGGTGGTTCGC
>JAVXKN010000022.1:0-12510 GCA_036647315.1 Oscillospiraceae bacterium
GCTTTGGGGTCAAGCCCATATACCTGCACAACGTCTAAAAGGTCGCTGTTCGCCAAGTCATTTACCGTAACCACTCTGCCGCCGTCTGAATCCAAATCCAAACCGGAATTCTGATAGGCGTACCAGATTAAATAGGCGCACTGGGCGGAGAGGCTGTCTGCCGGGTCAGGTGCCTTGTCCCCAAATACCCCGGCGGTGAGGTGGTAGGGGACATTGTCCATGGTTTTCAGCGCGAAGTCGGAGACATCCTTTTGCAGCTGGGGGGTGGTGCTTTTGGGACGGAGCACCATGAAGGTGGAATAGGTGCGCCAGAAGTTGGCGTCTGCCTTGCCGGAGGGTGCGCCCCACACCGCCGCCTCTAGGGTAGTACCCTTTGCGGCATCCACTACCAGCCCCGCGTGACCGTGCCGCCAGCCGTAGGAGTGGGTGGAGAAAGAGAGCAAAATATCGCCGTTCTGCAGGGGGGTGAGTACGCCGCCGTAGGTGAGCTTGCCGTCGGTGCCGCGTACGCGCTCCTCACGGGTGACAAAGCCCAAATGCCGGCAGAACACGTCACGGGGTGCAAAAAAAGCGGTCTGAATGTCCAGAAGCCACTGATAGCCCACGTCACCCTTTTCCCGCAAATCGTCAATGCCGGGTTTGTTCAGTCCGGTTTGGCTGAACAGAGTCTCGTAATCGGAATCCGATAAGACGGGCTTGTCCCACAGTGCTGTTAAATCGGTCTGGGGGTAGTCGGGGACAAAGGCGTGGAACTGATGGGGGAAGATAAACTGCAGGAAAATCGTCACGCCCAATAAAAGAGCTACAATCGCGAGCGGGATGAAGATGCGGCGGTACAGCTTTGCGTGCTTGCGCTTCAAGGGCGTCACCTGCCTTCATAATGTGAAAGTCTCTGCCGTATAGTGTTATTATACAGCAAAGTTTCTGATTTGTGAATGGGGGTATTTTCATGGAGACCAGAATAGCGGATTTGCGCTATAAAGAGGTGATTGGCGTAGGGGACGGCACCCGGTTTGGCTATGTGGGTGATATTGCGGTGGAACTGGAAACCGGCAAGGTGCAGACCCTGATTGTCCCGGGGAGGCTGCGCTTTTTTGGGCTCTTAGGCCGGGAGCCGGAGCGGGTTTTTCCTTGGTCGGCGGTGCGTCGGATTGGGGAGGATATTGTTCTTGTGGACACCATGCCGGAAAAATTAGAGGAATAGTCCTTATTTTGGATAAAAAAGCGGGAAAACTACTTGCAATTTGGAACATACTATGGTAAACTACCAAGGCTGTACAAATTGCAGCGATTACACACGCCTGTGGGATGAATCGTCCGGTGCTCTAACCGAGTGGACGTGATTCAAATGACCTTGGCGGAGGTAATAATATAAAAGGAGGAACTTATTTATGGCAGTCGTATCTATGAAACAACTTCTCGAAGCAGGTGTCCACTTCGGACATCAGACCCGCCGCTGGAACCCCAAAATGGCAGCATACATCTACACCGAGCGCAATGGTATCTATATCATTGACCTTCAGAAGACCGTGAAAAAGCTGGAGGAAGCCTATTCCTTCGTCCGCGAGCTCTCTGAAAACGGCCAGACTCTTCTCTTTGTCGGCACCAAGAAGCAGGCACAGGAAGCAGTCAAGGAAGAGGCACAGCGTTGCGGCATGTATTTCGTCAATGCCCGTTGGCTGGGCGGTATGCTCACCAACTTTAAGACCATGCGCGGCCGCGTGGACCGTCTCAACCAGCTGAAGAAAATGCAGGATGACGGCACCTTCGACATGCTCCCCAAGAAGGAAGTCATGAAGCACCTGGGCGAAATTGAGAAGCTGGAAAAATACCTGGGCGGCGTCACCGAGATGCGCAAGGTTCCCGGCGCACTCTTCGTCATTGACCCCCGCAAGGAGCGCAACGCCATCAACGAAGCCCGCAAGCTGCACATCCCCATCGTTGCAATCGTTGATACCAACTGCGACCCCGACGAGATTGACTACGTTATCCCCGGCAACGACGACGCAATCCGCGCTATTAAGCTGATCTCTTCCGTCATGGCTAACGCCATCCAGGAAGGCAAGCAGGGCGTTGATGTGGAAGTTGAGGCACCTGTTGCCGCTCCCGTCGCTGCTCCCGTAGCAGAATAATCGAAAAAACCTTTATGAGAGCGTCTGCCAAGTGCGGCGGACGCTCTCTATTAAAATAATGGAGGAATATAATCATGGCTATTACCGCAAAAGACGTACAGACGCTGCGCGAAATGACCGGCGTCGGCATGATGGACTGCAAAAAGGCACTCACCGAGTCTGACGGCAATCTGGACAAGGCAGTGGAGTATCTCCGCGAAAAGGGCCTTGCCAACGCACAGAAGAAGGCCGGCCGCATCGCCGCTGAAGGCATGGCATACGCCGATGTCATCGACGGCGTGGGTATCGCGTTGGAAATCAACGCTGAGACCGACTTCGTGGGCAAGAACGAGAAGTTCGTGGACTTCGTCAAGGGCATCGCCACTGTTGTGGTGAAGGAGAACCCCGCAGACGTGGACGACCTGCTCACCAAGACCTATATCGGCACCACCCACACCGTTCAGGACGAGCTTCAAGAGAAGATTCTCGTCATCGGCGAAAACATCAAGATTCGCCGCTTTGAGCGTTGCACCCAGGGTATTCACGTCCCCTACATCCACGCCGGCGGTAAAATCGGCGTGCTGGTGAACATGGATGTCTCTGCCGGTCTGGAAAACAACGAAACCGTTATCGAGCTGGGCAAAGACGTGGCCATGCAGATTGCCGCCATGCGTCCCCTCTATCTGGACAGCACCTCCGTTCCCGCCGCAGAGCAGGAAGAGGAGCACAAGATTCAGCTGGCTAAGGCCATCGAGGAGAACAAGGCTAAGAATCTTCCCGACGATAAGGCTCGCATGATTGCTGAAAACATGGTCAAGGGCCGCATGAACAAGTTTTTCGAGGATATTTGCCTCGTGAACCAGCCCTTCGTCAAGGAGAACAAGATTACCGTGGAGCAGCACGTCAAAAACGTTGCCAAGGCTCTGGGCGGCACCATTGTGCTCACCAGCTATGTCCGCTTTGAAAAGGGCGAGGGCATCGAAAAGAAGCAGGAAAACTTCGCAGAGGAAATTGCAAAGCAGCTGCAGAAGTAAGAAATAAGTCCAAAAAGCCGATACATGGTTCCATATGTGAACTGTGTATCGGCTTTTCTTGCGCCGGTGACAATTTTTGGGAGCTTATTGCAAACAAATTGTAAAAACTTTGCTTCAAAGGCTATGCAAAAGGGCAATTCTATATTAGAATATAGAGTAAAGTAATATAGGTATGAAAGGGGCAGATGATATGGAGAATCCTAAGTATAAACGTGTCCTCTTAAAAATTAGCGGGGAGGCACTTGCAGGCGAGGCCTCCCGTGGTTTGGATTTTGAAGTGATTGGCGAGGTGTGCCAGGTTGTGAGCCGCTGCGTCCAGGCGGGCGTAGAGGTGGGCATCGTGGTAGGCGGCGGTAACTTTTGGCGGGGCGTGAAGGACGGCGGCACCAATATGGAGCGCACCCGTGCAGACCATATGGGGATGCTGGCTACGGCCATCAACAGCCTTGCAGTGGCCGATATGTTGGAGCAAAAGGGCGTAGAGGTGCGGGTACAGACCGCCATCGAAATGCGCGCTGTTGCAGAACCCTATATCCGCTCCAAGGCCATTCGGCATTTGGAGAAGGGGAGAGTGGTCATTTTCGGCTGCGGCACCGGCAACCCCTTCTTCTCCACCGATACAGCGGCGGTGCTCCGTGCCGCTGAAATCGACGCAGATGTGATTCTGCTGGCGAAAAATATTGACGGCGTCTATTCCGCCGACCCCAATAAGGACCCCACGGCGGTAAAGTACGACTGCATCACCTACGACGAGGTGCTGGCACAGCACCTGCAGGTGATGGACTCCACAGCAACGTCCCTGTCAATGGATAACAAAATCCCCGTCATTCTCTTCGCGCTGAAGGACCCGGAGAACATTTTGCGGGTGGTCATGGGCGAAAAAGTGGGGACAATGATTAAGGAGGAACACTGATATGAACGACGTGAACAAGGAATTCGACATCAAGATGGGCAAAACCGTTGAGGTCATCCGTGGTGACTTTGCCTCTGTCCGCGCAGGCCGCGCCAGTGCCGCCGTTTTGGACAAAATTCAGGTGGAATACTATGGCACCATGACCGCTCTGAACCAAGTGGGTGCCATCTCCTCCCCGGATCCCCGCTCTCTGGTGATTCAGCCCTGGGACGCATCCCTCCTCAAAGCCATTGAAAAGGCCATTCAGACCTCCGATTTGGGCATCAATCCCCAGAACGACGGCAAGGTCATTCGTCTGGGCTTCCCCCAGCTCACCGAGGAGCGCCGCAAGGAGCTGACAAAGCAGGTGCGCAAGTACGCCGAGGCCGGCAAAATTGCCATCCGTAACATCCGCCGTGACGCCATGGAGACCTACAAGTCTCTGGAGAAAAAGACGGAGATTACCGAGGACGAGCGCAAGGAATATGAAAAAGAGATGCAGGAAATGACCGACCGTCGCTGTAAGGAAATCGACGACATGACGGGGAAAAAAGAAACAGAGCTGATGGCGGTCTAAGCCGCCAGAGGTCTACTTTCCGCGCCATCACAATAACATAAACATAAAGTTAGGAATCTTTGCCTATGTCTTTTTTGAATCGGAAATCGGAGGTTGCGGCGGTGGACTTTGCCCACCTGCCTCGCCACGTCGCCATCATTATGGACGGAAACGGACGCTGGGCGAAGAAGCGCAATCTGCCCCGTACCGCGGGCCACGCCGCCGGTGCGGAGACCTTCCGCCGCATTGCCACCTACTGCAAGGAAATCGGTCTGGAATATTTGACAGTGTACGCCTTTTCTACGGAAAACTGGAAGCGGCCTCCTCAAGAGGTCTCCGCCATCATGACCCTGCTGAAAAAATATCTGCTGGAAGCTATTGAGCAGATGGAGCGGGATAAGGTCAAAATGGCGTTCTTCGGCGACCTGTCACCACTGCCGGAGGAGCTGCGGCTCCTCTGTGAGCAGACCGAGGAGATTTCCAAGCACTACGACGGCGTGCAGGTCAATATCTGCCTCAATTACGGCGGGAGAGACGAGCTGCTGCGTGCCGCCAAGCGTTATGCGACGGACTGTATGGACGGGAAGGCCGACCCCAACCACCTGACGGGGGAGGACTTTTCCGGCTATCTGTTTTCAAAGGGCATCCCGGACCCGGACCTGATTATCAGGCCCTCCGGGGAGATTCGTATTTCCAATTTTCTCCTCTGGCAGAGTGCCTATTCCGAGTTTTATTTTACTGACGTACTTTGGCCCGATTTCGACAAGGAAGAGCTGCACAGGGCTTTGGCGGCATACCAAAATCGCTCCCGCAGATTTGGAGGAATCTAGCTATGTTAAAGAGAATCCTGGTTGCGGTGGTCTTTGTGCCGCTGATTTTTGTCCTGTTTTTCCTGGCACCCCCCTGGTGCCTGCCCATCGTCACCGCCGCCATCTCTATGATTGCGGTGCATGAGGTGCTGTGGTCCACCGGGTTTGTCAAAAATGTCCGCATCTCCTGCTACTCCATTGTTTTGGCGGGACTGATTCCCATCTGGGTGTATTTTAGCGGTGGAATGTACCTTGCCTTAGCGGGCATCCTAGTCTATGTGGTGCTCCTGTTTTCAGAGGCGATTTCCAGCCACTATACCGTTACCATGGAAAAAATGGGCGGTGCTTTCTTCTTTTCTGTGATTATTCCCATGTTCCTGGCCTCCTTCATCCGCATTAGCAAAATGGAACTGGGCATTTATATGGTGCTGATGCCGTTGGTGGCCGCCTTCACCAGTGATGCCTTCGCCCTCTTTGCGGGGATGCTCTTTGGGAAGCACAAGCTGGCCCCGGAGCTGTCACCCAAAAAGACGGTGGAAGGTTCCGTGGGCGGCTTTGTGGGTGCCATCGTATGTATGATGATTTACGGCGCAATCATGCAGTTCGGGTTCCAGTTGCAGGCGCATTATCTGCTGCTGGCTCTCTACGGCGCGGCGGGCAGTGCCATCTCCCAGCTGGGGGATTTGTCCTTCTCCTACATCAAGCGTCAGTATAAAATCAAGGATTACGGTAATATCTTGCCCGGTCACGGCGGCATTTTAGACCGATTTGACAGCGTCATACTCTGCGCACCACTCATTGAACTGCTGATTATTTTCTTACCGGCACTTGCACTGTAAAGTGAAAGAGGTTGACAGCATGAAAACCCAATGCGTTTCCATTTTAGGCTCCACCGGCTCTATTGGGCGGCAATCGCTAGAGGTGATCGCCGCCCTTCACCTTTCCGTGGCGGCCCTCACCGCCCATCACGACATTGATTTGTTGGAGCAGCAGGCCCGCACCTTCCATCCGTCACTGGTTGCGGTTTATGACGCACAGGCGGCACAGACCCTGAAAAACCGCCTATCCGACACGAATATCCGCGTCCTTTCCGGCATGGAGGGACTTTTGGCGGCAGCCACTGTCCCGGAGGCGGACACGGTGGTCACAGCCGTTGTGGGCATTGTGGGTCTGCGGCCCACCCTTGCCGCCATTGACGGGGGCAAGCGTATCGCGCTGGCCAACAAGGAAACCCTAGTCTGTGCCGGGGAACTGGTGATGGCGCGGGCGGCGGAAATGGGCGCGGAAATTATCCCGGTGGACTCGGAACACTCGGCAATTTTCCAGTGCTTGCAGGGGTGCCAAAACAGGGGAGAGGTGCGGCGGTTAATTCTCACCGCATCTGGTGGGCCCTTCTACGGCATGGACTGTAAAGCCTTATCACTTGTCACAAAAAAAGACGCACTGAAGCATCCCAACTGGACCATGGGTGCCAAGGTGACGATTGATTCTGCAACACTGATGAACAAGGGCCTGGAGCTTATCGAGGCCATGCGGCTTTATAGCCTACCCGTGGAGCAGATTCAGATAGCGGTCCACCGTGAGAGCATTGTGCACTCCTTGGTGGAGTATCGGGACGGGGCGATTTTGGCACAATTAGGTGCCCCCGATATGCGTCTGCCCATCCAGTTTGCCTTTACCTATCCCAACCGCTGTGAGGGCGTGGCTCAGGATTTGGATCTGTTCTCCTGCCCGCCGCTGACCTTTGCACGGCCCGATTTGGAGGCTTTTCCCTGCCTAAAGCTTGCCATGTCGGCCGCCAAGGCCGGCGGGACACTGCCCGCCATTATGAACGGTGCCAACGAAATTGCGGTGGCGCGGTTCTTAAACGACGAAATCGGGTTCTGCGACATTCCAAAGCTGGTGGAGCGGGCTATGAACCGTGTGCCCGCAGTCCAAAACCCCGGGCTAGACGATATTTTAGCGGCGGATAGGGCTGCCAGAGATAGTCTGATGAAGGAGTTGTAGTATGCTCTATATTGTCATTGCAATTTTAATGTTCGGCGTGCTCATTGCCGTTCACGAGTTCGGCCACTTTGCCACCGCAAAGCTGTTGGGCGTGAAGGTCAACGAGTTTGCCATCGGTATGGGGCCAAAAATCCTCTCAAAACAGGGGAAAGAGACCCTTTATTCCTGGCGGCTGTTCCCCGTGGGGGGTTACTGCGCCATGGAGGGTGAGGACGAGGACACCGAGGACCCCCGTTCCTTCCAAAAACAGGCGGCGTGGAAAAAGCTGCTTATTTTAGTAGCCGGCTCCTTTATGAACTTTCTGGCGGGATTTTTAATCTTTCTGGTGCTTTTTTCTCAAATAACTGCCTTTGTCACCCCGGTGCTCACCGGTTTTTTAGACGGCTTTGAGGGTCAAGGTCAGCAGGGGCTGATGGTGGGGGACCGCATTACCAAGGTGGACGGTCACATGATTTTTCTGGGCAGCGACCTAGATTTGTTTTTCTCCCGGGGCGGCGATACGTTAGACCTGGAGATTAAGCGGGACGGGCGTAAAATCATCTTAAACGATTTCTCCATGCCTGTGAAGGAATACACCACCGAGGGCGAGACAAGGATGCTCCGGGGCATTATCCGTGAGCGGAAAGAGGCCACGTTCCTAGACCGTGTCCGCATTTCCTGCCTCAACACCGTAGACACTGTGCGGATGGTGTGGATGGGACTGGGGGATTTGGTTACAGGCGCGGTGGGTCTGCGGGATATGTCGGGGCCCATCGGCATTGTGGATATGATCGGTCAGGTGGGCGAAAGTGCCCCCACCACAGGGCTGGCGGTGCAAAATATCTTCTCCTTTATCGCCTTTATCGCGGTGAATCTGGCGGTGATGAATCTGCTCCCCATCCCCGCGCTGGACGGCGGGCGAATTTTCTTTCTGGCAGTGAACAGCATTTTCACCTTCTTCACCCGCAAAAAGCTGGACCCCAAGTACGAAAGCTATGTGAACGCCGCCGGGCTTATTTGCCTGTTGGGGCTGATGGCGGTAGTAGCGGTCAGCGATGTTTTGAAGCTAATCGGGCATTAGACCCGAAAAATTTTACAGATGAGGTGAGCCTATGACAAAGCAAATCATGGTTGGTAATGTCCCCATTGGCGGCGGTGCGCCGGTCTCCATCCAGTCTATGGCAAACACAAATACCGAGCAGTCCATGGTGACGGCGGGGCAAATTTCCCGCCTTGAGCTGGCGGGCTGCCAAATTGCGCGGGTGGCGGTGCCCGACCTGAACGCCGCCAAAGCCATCGGTGCCATCAAGCGGATGATTCACATTCCTCTGGTGGCGGACATTCACTTTGACTACAAGCTGGCTCTGGAAGCGGTGGCCGCCGGCGCGGACAAAATCCGCATTAACCCCGGTAACATCGGGGACGAGAGCCATGTAAAGGCGGTGGCGGATGCCTGCCGTCTGGCAAACGTGCCCATCCGTGTGGGGGTCAACGGCGGCTCCATGGAGAAGGAAATTCTGGCAAAATACGGCGGTGTGACCCCGGAGGCCATGGTGGAGAGTGCACTGGCGAATATCAAGCTGCTGGAAAAGTTTGATTTCGACCAGATTTGCGTCTCCCTCAAATCCTCCAATGTCTGCACCACCATCGCCGCCTATCGGCTTTTATCGGAGCAGTGCGACTACCCGCTCCATCTGGGTGTCACCGAGGCGGGCACGCTGAAAACCGGCAAGCTGAAATCCGCCATCGGCATCGGTGCCCTTTTGGCGATGGGTATCGGAGACACAATCCGTGTCTCCCTCACCGCCGACCCGGTGGAGGAAATTTTCGCCGCCAAGGAGATTTTGCAGGCGGTGGGACTGCTGAAAACCCGGCCGGAACTGATCTCCTGTCCCACTTGTGGCCGCACAAAAATCGACGTGATTGCGCTGGCAAAAGAGGTGGAAGAGCGGCTCAAATCCGTTGACAAACCCATTACCGTGGCGGTGATGGGCTGCGCCGTCAACGGCCCCGGCGAGGCCTCCAACGCCGACGTGGGCATTGCCGGCGGCACTGACGAGGGCGTGCTGTTCAAAAAGGGACAAATCATCAAAAAGGTGCCGGAAAACCAGTTGGTGGACGAGCTGTTCAAGCTTATCGAAACGCTGTAAATCGGCCATACATACCCAGTAAAAAATGAAGGGAGCGTTGCGGCAATGTCTGAATCCATGAAACTGCCATTTTTCAGTGTATTTTCCGCATACGCACCCACAGACGAGACTCTGCTGGCACAGCTGGCTACCTGCATGGTGACAGATATGCGCGTAGACCCCGCTAGCCGCACCATTATTGCGTCCCTCCTGCCGGAGGCACCCTTTGATGCCGAGCTGATGAACCGTTTAAGCATAGAGCTTGCCGCCGCCTACGGCGTGACCGCCGCAATTTTACAGCAGGGGGATAAGCAGGAAAAGCCGTCACCCAAGGCAAAAAAGCCTACCGACGACAAAGAGAAGTGTAGGCCGGGTACCGCCATGTACGGACAGGTGCGGCTGAAAAGCGTGACCCCCATTTCCGATCTGAATTTGGATATGGGCACCGTGCTCATTGAGGGCGATGTCTTTGCCGTAGACCACAAGGATTTGAGAAACCGCACGGACAAGGTGGTGCGGTTCGACATCACCGATTACACAGGCTCTGTCCGTGTCACCCAGTTTATGACCCAGCAGGAGAGTAGCCCGATTATAAAACATCTCAAGGTAGGGCAGCATCTGCTGGTGCAGGGCCGCTTGACCATGGACCGCTTTGAAAACGACATGGTGCTTCAGCCCACCGGCATCCTGTACGGCAAAAAAACCGCCCGTCAGGACACGGCGGACCAAAAGCGCGTTGAGCTGCACCTACATACCAGAATGTCCGCCATGGACGCATTAACCGACACTAAGGCGGTGGTGCAGCAAGCGGCGGCGTGGGGACACCGGGCCATCGCCATCACAGACCACGGCGTAGCCCATTCTTTCCCCGATGCCGCCGGCGGTGCCAAGGGCACGGCGGTGAAGGTGCTCTACGGCGTAGAGGCCTATTTTATGAACGACGTGGACGGCGCACTGGCCGTGCACGGCCCGGCGGATTTGCCGCTGGACTGTGAGTATGTGGTTTTCGACATTGAGACCACCGGTTTCGACAATAAGCGGGACGCTATCATCGAAATTGGCGCGGTTGTACTGAAAAACGGCGTGATTTTAGAGGAGAAATTCTCCACCTTTGCCGACCCCAAGCGGGCATTAAGTCCCAAAATTGTCTCTCTCACCGGCATTACCGACGAGATGCTGGAGGGTGCGCCCACCCAAGATGCCGCCGTGTCTGCATTTCTGCAGTTTGCCGCAGGGCGGCCACTGGTGGCCCACAACGCGGACTTCGATATCGGCTTTATCACCCAGGCGGCACAGCGGATGGGGGTGCCCTTTCACCCCACCACGGTGGACACGCTGGCTCTGGGCCGCAGACTGTTCCCGGAGCTGCACAACCACAAGCTGGACACCATCGCAAAGCACCTGCGCTTAGAGGACTTTAACCACCACCGCGCCTACGATGATGCCGCCACGGCGGCACTGATTTTGGCCCGTGAGTTGGAGCTGCTGACAGAGCGGGGTGTCACCATGCTGGACAAGGTGGACGAGGAACTCTCCAACCTCAAGGCCGGAGGGAAAACCCAGCGTTCCCCTTATCACCTCATTGTGCTGGCGAAGAATCAGACCGGGTTGCGGAACCTCTATAAGCTGGTGTCCGCCTCATTTTTAGACCATTACAGCCGGGTACCCATCATGCCGAAAAGCCTAATTAACGAAAACCGCGAGGGGCTGATTATCGGCTCTGCCTGCGAGGCGGGGGAGCTGTTTAAGGCGGTGGTGGCGGGTAAAACCGAGGAGGAACTGCTGCGGATTGCCGACTGGTATGACTATTTGGAAATTCAGCCCACCTCCAACAACGCCTTCATGCTCCGCCCCGGCAGGGACGGCAGGCAGGCCGCCCAATCGGTGGAGGACTTGCGGGACTTTAACCGCGCCATCGTGGCGTTGGGCGACAAAGCAAAAAAGCCGGTCTGCGCCACCGGCGATGTGCATTTTTTGAACCCAGAGGACGAAATTTACCGCCACATTCTGCTGGACTCCAAAGGCTTTGATGACGCGGATTCCCCCAACCCGCTGTACTTCAAAACCACGGACGAAATGCTGGAGGAATTCTCCTATCTGGGGGCGGAAACCGCCCATCGGGTGGTGGTGGAAAACACCAATCTGATTGCCGACTGGTGCGATGCCATTCAGCCGCTACCCAAGGGGCTTTTCCCGCCAAAGCTGGAAAATTCCGCGGAAGAACTGAGCAATCTGGTGTGGGGTAAAGCGAAAGCCCTTTACGGCGAAGAACCGCCCCAAATTGTGGTTGACCGCATCAATGCCGAGCTGGGCGATATTATTAAGTGCAAGTACGACGTGATTTATATGTCCGCCCAAAAGCTGGTGCAGAACTCTTTGGAGCACGGCTATTTGGTGGGCTCCCGAGGCTCCGTTGGCTCCTCACTGGTGGCCTTTATGTCGGGGATTACCGAGGTGAATTCCCTGGCACCTCACTACCGCTGCCCCCAGTGCAAGCATTCGGACTTTGACGCGGGGGAGGGGTTCGGTTGCGGCGCGGATATGCCGGACGAGGTCTGTCCCATCTGCGGTGCCCAGTATGTGAAGGACGGCTTCAATATCCCCTTCGAGACCTTTTTGGGCTTCGGCGGCGATAAAGTCCCCGATATTGACCTGAACTTTTCCGGCGAGTACCAGTCCAAAGCCCACCGCTACACCTTTGAGCTCTTTGGCGAAAGCCATGTGTTCCGGGCGGGTACCATCGGCACGGTGGCGGCAAAAACCGCCTACGGCTATGTGAAAAAATATCTGGAAAAGCGGTTCCTCACCGCCACAAAGGCGGAGGAAAACCGTCTGGCACTGGGCTGTACCGGGGTAAAGCGCACCACGGGCCAGCACCCCGGCGGCATGGTGGTGATTCCACAAGACCGTGAGATTTACGACTTCTGCCCGGTGCAATATCCTGCCGACAAGCAGGAGGGTAACATGATTACCACCCATTTTGAATACCATTC
>JAVXKN010000023.1:0-12446 GCA_036647315.1 Oscillospiraceae bacterium
ACGTGCGCCTCTCCGTTCAGGACGAGGGGCAGGGCATCCCGCAGGAGGCCTTGGACCACATCTTTGACCGATTCTACCGCACCGACCAGTCTCGCGCCCGGCAGACCGGGGGTGCCGGACTGGGTCTCTCCATCGCCCGCTGGGTGGTGGAACGTCACGGCGGCTGGTTCGAGGTGACAAGCCGCGAGCACATCGGCACCAAAATGACCATCGTATTACCGCAAATCACGCATTGACATTCCCCTTTTGCAGTGATATAGTGAATGGCGTATTAAAGTAGCTTTGACGGAGACAATGCCGTGTTTGGCGGACAGAGAACAGGGGCCGTGGCTGAAAGCCCCTCACCGTACCAAATTTCGGAAAACCACTCCTGAGCTTGCAGACCGAAACAAGGTCTGCCGGGTATGCCCGTTACAGCAAACGAAGCGGCAGTCCTTGTGGACTGCAAGCAGGGTGGAACCGTGGAGCTTATACGCCTCACCCCTGATTTTTCAGGGGTGAGGCGTATTTTTATGCCTTTACCCCCAGATTAAAGGAGGAACACACCATGAGCGAAGAAAATCTCTATACCTTTGAAAACGAAACCTACCGCAAGACCTACTGGCACACCACCTCCCACATTTTGGCCCAGGCCATGAAACGGCTCCACCCCGACGTGAAGCTGGCCATCGGCCCCTCCATCGACGAGGGGTTCTACTACGATTTCGACACCCCCACCCCCTTTACCCCCGAGGACTTAACCGCCCTTGAGGCTGAAATGCGGAACATCTGCAAGGAAAAGCTGCCCTTAGAGCGGTTTGAACTGCCCCGGGCGGAGGCACTCAAGCTGATGGAGGAGCGGGGCGAGCCCTATAAAATCGAACTGATTAACGACCTGCCTGCCGATGCCGCCCTCTCTTTTTACAAGCAGGGCGACTTTGTAGACCTGTGCGCCGGCCCTCATTTAGATTCCACCGGACGCATTAAGGGCAACGCCATCAAACTCACCTCCGCCACTGGTGCCTACTGGCGTGGGGACTCCAAGAAAAAAATGCTCCAGCGGATTTACGGCATCTCTTTCCCCAAAAAGGAAGAATTGGACGCTTACCTTGCCCAGCAGGAGGAGGCCAAAAAGCGGGACCACAACAAAATCGGCCGTGAACTTGAATACTTCACCACCGTGGATGTCATCGGTCAGGGTCTGCCCATTCTGCTGCCCAAGGGCGCGCGGGTGATTCAGCTTTTACAGCGTTGGGTGGAGGACGTGGAGCAGCAGCGGGGCTATCTCCTCACCAAAACCCCCCTGATGGCAAAGCGTGAGCTCTACAAAATCTCCGGCCACTGGGACCACTATCTGGACGGCATGTTCATTCTCGGTGACCCCCACGACGAGACCAAGGAGTGCTTTGCCCTCCGCCCCATGACCTGCCCTTTCCAGTATCAGGTGTTCTTAAACCGTATGCGCTCCTACCGTGACCTGCCCATGCGTCTGGGCGAAACTTCCACCCTGTTCCGCAACGAGGATTCCGGCGAGATGCACGGCCTCATCCGTGTCCGCCAGTTCACCATCTCCGAGGGGCATCTGGTGCTCCGCCCCGACCAGTTGGAGGAGGAATTTAAGGGCTGCCTAGAGCTTGCCAAGCACATGCTGGAAACCGTGGGTCTTTTGGAGGACTGCACCTTCCGTTTCTCCCAGTGGGACCCCAACAACACCGACAAGTACGAGGGTACCGCCGACCAGTGGAATGAGGCCCAAGCCGTCATGCAGAAGATTTTGGACCATCTGGGTGTCAAATACGAAATCGGCGTTGACGAGGCGGCGTTCTACGGCCCCAAGCTGGACGTTCAGTGCAAAAACGTCTTTGGCAAAGAGGACACCATCGTCACCATCCAAATTGATATGCTCTTAGCCCAAAAATTCGGCATGGAATACACCGACCAAGAGGGCAAAAAGGCCACCCCCTATATCATCCACCGCACCTCTTTAGGCTGCTACGAGCGGACTTTGGCACTGCTGCTGGAAAAATACGCCGGCGCGCTCCCCACTTGGATTGCCCCGGAGCAAGTGCGGGTGATGCCCCTCACCGACCGCACCGCCGACCTTGCCCAAAAAATCGCCGCCGACCTCACCGCACAGGGTTTCCGTGTGGAAACCGACCTGCGAAACGAGAAAATCGGCTACAAAATCCGTGAGGCGCAGATGGAAAAGATACCCTATATGCTCGTCATCGGCGACAAGGAGGCGGAACAAGGCCTTGTGGCAGTCCGCAACCGTGCAGACGGCGACATTGGCACCATGACCCCCGCCGCCTTCGCCGCCCTGCTGAAAAAAGTGGTAGACGAGAAGCAAAAAGTCTAATGAAAAAGGACGTATCGTATGAATAACACCCTGAGTACCCTCATGAATCTCGGCATCTATATTCTCCTCGTCGCCGCAGGTGCCGTCATTGGCTCCCGGAAGGCCGTCCGCTCCCGGGAGCTAAAATGGCTCTCCAAGCTGCAGTTTATCGCCCTGATGATTCTCATTGTCTCCCTAGGCGTGAACCTGGGTGCCAAGGACGAGATTATCGCCTCTCTGGGCGAAATCGGCATCGCCGCACTGGTGATTACCGTGGCGGCACTGGCAGGCTCCGTGCTCTGCCTCTCCCTCCTCCGCCGTTTCGTTTTGAAATTGGATAACCACGGTCTGCCCCTTGGGACTGTGGAAACCGCCGAAGTCGCCGCTGATGAGACCCCCCACGAAAAGGGCAAGGCGGACAACTCCCTCACCAAGTGGATTGTGGGCGCGGTGGTGCTGGGGATGCTGGCGGGCTACTTTATCATCCCGGACAGCATCGTGGCCTACTGCGGAGACGTGATTAACTTCGGGCTCTATCTGATTCTCTTTCTGGTGGGCATCGACATGGGTCGGCAGGGGACGATTTTGGGCGACATTAAGGCCGCCGGTTTCAAAGTCCTCTTAGTCCCTCTGGCGGTGATTATCGGGACACTGGGTGCCGCCGCCATCGCAGGGATTTTCCTCCCCATGGGGGTCAAGGACGCTATGGCCGCCGCCGCCGGTTTCGGGTGGTACTCCCTAGCCCCCACCCTGCTGGCACCGTACTCCCTGTCGGTTTCCGCCGTGGCGTTTCTCTCCAACGTGATGCGGGAGATTCTCTCCATCGTCCTCATCCCCGTAGTGGCCCACCGCATGGGCTTTATCGAGGCGGTGGCCCTCCCCGGTGCCGCCTCCATGGATACCGTCCTCCCGGTGGTCATCGGCTCCACCAGCGAGCGCATTACCCTCTATTCCTTCACCTCCGGCGTGGTGCTCTCCCTGTTAGTGCCTATCATCGTCCCCTTCCTCATTTCCCTGCCCTTCTAAGAAACACAAAAATGCCCCCGCCGATGGGTTTGTACCATCAGCGGGGGCATTTTCTATTTGATTACGATAACAAAAGCTTGTCGTCTGCCTCGTCACTGCCGCTGGCTTGACCGAATTTTGCCAGCAGGGACTCCACGGTGAGGGCTTTTTTCTCATCGCCGGAAATATCCAGAACGATTTTCCCGTCGTAGAGCATGATGAGCCGGTTGCCGTGGGAGATGGCGTCCCGCATATTGTGCGTCACCATCATGGTGGTTAAATTGCTTTTCGCCACGATTTTGTCCGACAGTGCCAGGACTTTCGCGGCGGTTTTCGGGTCTAACGCCGCTGTGTGTTCATCTAACAGCAGCAGTTTGGGTTCCGTGAGGGTAGCCATTAAAAGGGTCAGTGCCTGACGCTGACCGCCGGACAGTAGCCCCACCTTGGAGGTGAGCCGATTTTCCAGCCCTAAGTCCAAATCCGCCAACAAATCCTTGTACCGGGTCCGCTCGGCGGCGGTGATGTTCCACCTCAGCCCCCGCTTTTGCCCACGGCGGAGAGCCAGAGCCAAATTTTCCTCGATGCCCATATTGGCGGCGGTGCCCATCATGGGGTCTTGAAAGACTCTGCCGATATACTGGGCTCTTTTATATTCCGGCAGCTTGGTCACGTCTACGCCACCCACGGAAATGCTGCCCGCGTCAATGGGGTACACGCCGGCTACCGCGTTTAGAAGGGTGGATTTGCCCGCGCCGTTGCCGCCAATAACGGTGGCAAAATCGCCGGGTGCCAGATGGAGGGAGAGACTGCGGAGGGCGACTTTTTCGTTCACCGTGCCGGGGTTAAAGGTCTTGCAAATATTCTCTACGTTAAGCATTGGCCCCGCCCTCCTGTTCCGCCAGCCCCGCCGAATGGCGCAGGGTTTTGAGGTAGCTTTTGAACATGGGCAGCGACAGGCAGATGGCCACCGTGATGGCGGTAAAGAGCTTGAGGTCGTTGGAGTTCATGCCGGCACTGAGCACCAGCGCGATGATAATCCGATAGATAATCGCGCCTAAAATAATGGAAATGAGGGAATTCTTAAAGGAGCGGGTGCCGAAAATCACCTCGCCGATGATGAGGGACGCAAGGCCGATGACAATGGAGCCGGTGCCCATCTGCACGTCGGCGTAGCCTTGATACTGGGCAATGAGCGCCCCGGAAAGCCCCACCAAACCGTTGGAAATCATGAGCCCTAAAATAATGGTGGAGGAGGTGTTGACCCCCTGTGCCCGCACCATGTTGGGGTTGGAGCCGGTGGCGCGGATGGAGGCACCCAATTCGGTGCCGAAGAACCAGTATAAAATCATGGCCACCACTACGGCGAACACCGCCCCCAAAATCAGGGACGCGTAGGCCTTGCTCTGGCTCAGTTCCGGGAAAAACCGCACCAGCAGTTCCTGCACCGGGGTGTACACCGTGTCCTGCCGCAGGAGGGAGACGTTTGCCATCCCCATGACCCGCAGGTTAATGGACCACATGGAAATCATGGTGAGAATCCCAGATAATAATGCGGGAATTTTCAGCTTGGTGTGTAAAAGCCCTGTCACCAGTCCCCCCACCATCCCTGCCAGCATGGCGCACAGGGTGGCGAGAAATGGGTTCATCCCCGCCACCAGAAGGCTCCCCGCCACGGCGGCACCTAGGGGGAGCGTCCCCTCTACGGTCAAATCCGCAATGTCTAAAATGCGGTAGGTCAGGTAGACGCCAATGACCATAATGGCCCACAACAGGCCTTGGGACACGGCCCCTAACAGTATCGTCAGCATGCAATAACTCCTCTATTTTCGGTTTAGCCCTCGGGGGTAATGACGAATTCCTTGAGGTCTTCGGGGACTGTAAGGCCCAGTGCCTCTGCAACGGTGCCGTTGACGCAGTAATCGTACTCGGTGGACACCGCCACGGGCATTTTGGAAATATCCGCGCCCTTGGTGAGAATTTCGACGGCCATGAGGCCTGTCTGGTAGCCAATTTTGTAGTAGGTGATGCCGTAGGTCGCCAGCGCGCCGCCCTCCACAGGGCCACGCTCACCCGCCACCACGGGGATGCCCGCCTGCACCGTCAGCTCGTTGACTGCCGGCATGGTGGAGGCAAAAACGTTATCGGTGGGGAGATAAATGGCCTGACATTCGGGGATAATGGAGGCGGTGGCCTGCTGGACCTCGTTCTGGTTGGAGACGGTGCGCTCGGTGTACCCGATGCCCATCTCGTCCAGCACGCCCTTGGCAATTTCAATCTGCAGGCGGGAGTTATCCTCGGCGGAGTTGTAGAGGAAACCCACGGTTTTGGCATCGGGGGCCAACCGGAGCAGCAATTCTAACTGCTCCTTTACCGGGTTTAAGTCGCTAACGCCGGAGACGTTGGTGCCGGGGACTTCGTCCGATTCCACCAGACCCGCGCCCTCAAAACTGGTGATGGCGGTGGCGAGAATGGGGATTTCCGTTGTTTTGGCGGCGATTGCCTGTGCCGCCGGGGTGGCGATGGCCAGAACAAGGTCTTTTTTGTCGGCGACGAATTGGTCCGCGATGGTAGCCATGTTGCTGGTGTCGCCGTTGCCGTCCTTAAAGTCCAAGGTGATGCCATCGCCGTCTTTCAGGCCGTTGTCTGCCAGTGCGGCGATAAAGCCTTCACGGGCACTGTTCAGGGCCGCGTGGTCCATGAGCTGGATGATTCCGACGCGATAGCCGTCAGTAGCGGCGGGTTTATCGCCGCAGGATACGAGGGACAGTGAAAGGGTCAGTGCTAGGGCCAGTGTTGCCAGCTTTTTGAGACGGTTCATGTGACATTCCTCCTGTTTGTTATTTTAGCGTACCGTTTCTGCCTCGGGGCATACTTTAGTGCGCTACTGCACTTTAGCACGTTGTGGTGTTAAATTGCATGGTTTGAATTATAGCTGTCCTGTCAGCAAATGTCAAGGGCTATTTTCAATAGACTTTTTTGGTGGGCTGTGGTAAAATGAAACAGAATAGATTGTGAGGCGAATTTCTCTATGAAAATTGACGTACTGGGTGTCTCTTTCGACAACGTAACCCTAGAGGACGCAGTCATTACCGGCGCGGCACTCTCCGCCGCCCCCGGCTTTCGTTATGTGGTCACGCCCAACCCGGAACTGGTACAATTAGCTGAAAAGGACCCGGAATACAGCAAAATTTTGGGAGCTGCCGCCCTCACCCTCCCCGACGGCATCGGCATTATTCACGCCGCAAAAATTTTGGGAACCCCCTTAAAAGGCCGCTGCCCCGGCATCGACTTCGCCTCCGGCCTAATGGCGGAACTGGAAAAATCCGGCGGGCGGCTCTTTCTTTTGGGCTCCAAACCCGGCATTGCCGAGCGGGCCGAGGTGGAGCTGAAAACCAAGTACCCCTCACTGTGTATCTGCGGCACAGGGGACGGCTACTTTACCGATTCCGCCCCGGTGGTGGCGAAAATCAAAGAGTCCAAGGCGGACGTCCTATTCGTCTGTCTGGGTGCCCCCAAGCAGGAGCAGTGGATGGCCCAGTACGGCCCACAGACCGGGGCCCATCTGGCGGTGGGCTTAGGCGGCGCGCTGGACGTGTTCGCCGGCGCGGTAGAGCGTGCCCCCGAGGCCTTTCAGAAGGTTGGGATGGAGTGGTTCTACCGGCTCTTAAAGCAGCCCTCCCGCATTGGGCGGATGGCAAAGCTGCCCCTATTTTTCGTAAAGGCGGTGGGAAAAAAGCATGGAACGTAAGCTGATTGTTTTTGAGGGCACCGACGGCTCCGGCAAGTCCACCCAGTTCAAGCTGCTGTGTGACCGCCTAGAAGCTGGGGGGAAACCCTTTCAGAAGCTGATTTTCCCCCAGTATAGCGAGCCCTCCTCCGCCCTGCTGAAAATGTATCTGGGCGGCGAATTCGGCACCCACCCCTCCGACGTGAACCCCTACGCCGCCTCCGCGTTTTACGCCGTAGACCGCTACGCCTCTTGGAAAAAAGTGTGGGGGACGGCCTACGAGAGCGGCACCCTCACCCTTGCCGACCGCTACATCACGTCCAACGCCGTCCATCAGGCCTCGAAACTCCCCTCTGCAGAACGGCCCGCCTTTTGGGACTGGCTCTTCGATTTTGAGTGCGACAAGCTGGGACTGCCACGGCCCAGTAACGTAGTGTTTTTGGATATGCCCACGGACAAAACCGTCCGCAATCTCCGCTCCCGCGAAACCGCCACCCACACCCATGCGGACATTCACGAGGTGGACAGCGACTATCTGGCACTCTGCCACGAAACCGCGGTAGAGGCCGCCGCCTATTACGGCTGGTTGCGGATAGACTGCACCGATCAAAACGGCAATATTCGCACCGTGGAGGATTTACACGGTGAAATTTGGGACAAACTGGGTCTGTAACGAAATGAGGGGGTAGCACCATGGTTTATATCATGCTCGCCGATGGCTTTGAAGAGGCGGAGGCCGTGATTCCCGCCGATTTGCTCCGCCGTGCCGGCATTGAAACTGCCTTTCTCAGCTTGGAAGAGCGGGAAGTCACCGGCGCGCGGGGCATCACCATCACCGCCCAGCTCACCTTGGCGGAGGCGGACACCGACAACATGGAGATGCTCGTCCTCCCCGGAGGCATGGGGGGCGTTGAGAACATTCAGATGAACCTCTTTGCCATGGCCCTCATCCAAAAAGCCTTTGACAAGGGCTGTTATCTGGCCGCCCTCTGCGCCGCCCCCACCATTTTAGCCAACATCGGCATTTTAGACCGGCGAAACGCCGTCTGTTACCCCGGCATGGAGAACGAAATGGGTTCCGCCGTGGTGCAGCCCGGGGTCCCCGTGGTGGTCAGCGGGCGGATTATCACCGGCGAGGCACTGGGGAGCGCCTTCGATTTCTCCCTCAAACTCATTGAGATTCTAAAGGGCAAGCCTGCCGCCGATACGGTGAAAAATGCCATCCATTACCGCCACTGAATTTGCAAAGGCGCAGAGCCTTCGCCCTGCGCCTTTTTGTCGCTAAGTAGCCACTAGCAGCCGCACCCGCAGCTCTCCTCCTCCTGACAGCCACAGCCGCAGCGAGGCTGAGGACGCTGACAACCGCAACCGCAACCGCATCCGCAGTTCTGCTGACCGCAGCCACAGCTCTGCTGATGACCGCTGCCACAGCAGCAATAGAGAACGACCAGGATGATGATGATCCACAGGCAGCTGCTACCGCCGCCGAAACCACCGTTACCATTCCCACAACACATTATTTCTCACCTCGTTTCTCGTTATCTGCGCCATTCTATGTTGCCGCCCCCCGGGGGGTGCAACGAAAAAGTCTTTTGTAAGGTCGTGAATCCATTATGGAACAAGAACGAAGAAAATCCGCGGGAAATGGCGGAGAACGCAGACCCCCGGCAAAGCGTCGCCGCAAGCAGCGGGGGCTTACCTCTGCCGCCATTTACGTTTTATTTGTCATTGGCACCTCGGTGCTGCTGGCGGCAGTGGGCTGGGTGTGCGCCAATGACGTGCTGGCCCTCAATAAGCCCCAACATTCCGCCGTCATCACCGTCACGGAGGGGGAAAAGTTCAGCAAGGTGGTGGACAGTCTCAAAAAAGAGGACCTCATCGAATACAAGTGGCTTTTTAACCTCTTTTCCGCTGTCACCGGTGCCAAGGACGACATTGCCCCCGGCTCCTACTCCCTCACCAGTGAGATGGATTACCGCGCCATCGTCACCAACCTCTCCGCCTCCTCCTCCACTAGGCAGGTAGTCAACGTGACAATCCCGGAGGGCCTCACCCTCAAGCAGACCTTTGAGCTTTTGGAGAAAAAGGGCGTGTCCACCGTGGAGAAATTAAACGACATGGCGGCCACCCACAACTATAAATTCGACTTCTTAGCCGACATTCCCATGGGGGAGCCCGCCCGCCTGGAGGGCTACCTTTTCCCCGACACCTACACCTTCTACGCCGGCGAAAACCCCCTCTACGTCATCAACAAAATGCTGGTGAACTTCGACGCTAAACTCACCGCCGACCTGCGCCAGCAGGTGAAGGACAGCGGCTACACCATCCACCAGATTGTCAACATCGCCTCCATGATTGAAAAAGAAACCGACGGCACCGACCAGACGAAAATCGCCTCGGTGATCTATAACCGCATGAAGAATTTGAGCGGCGGCACCAACGGCTACCTCCAAATCGACGCCACCGTCCAGTACGCCCTCCCCGTCCGCAAAGAGCACCTCTCCATTGAGGACACCCAGATTGACAGCCCCTACAACACCTACAAATACACCGGCCTACCCGCCGGCCCCATTGCAAACCCCGGCATTTCCTCCATCCGCGCCGCCCTAAATCCCAAGAACACCAACTACTATTACTACGTTTTGGGGAACGACGGCACCCATTCCTTCTTCACCACCCTCAGAGGTCAGCAGGACTTTATCGCCCAGCAGGCGGCAGCAAAACCGGCGGCGTAGCACCATGGGAGAGAAACGCCGCATTGAACTGCTCTGCCCCGCCGGGGACCCGGAAAAGCTGCAAATGGCACTCACCTTCGGAGCGGACGCCGTCTATCTGGCGGGAAATTCCTTCGGGATGCGTGCCGCCGCCGGAAATTTTGACCGCACCCAGCTCACCGACGCGGCGGCATTGTGCAAGCGCGAAAACGTCGCCCTCCACGTCACCTGCAACACCCTGCCCCGGGACACGGAGCTCTCCGCCCTGCCGGAATACTTGGAATTTTTGGACAGTTTGCGGGTGGATGCCCTCATTGTCGCCGATTTGGGGGTTTTCCGTCTGGCACAGCAGTACGCCCCCCATATCCCCCTCCACGTCTCCACTCAGGCCGGGGTGGTAAACACCGCCGACGCAAAAGCGTGGCAGGATTTGGGGGCAAAGCGGGTGATTTTGGCGAGGGAACTCTCACTAGACGAAATTCGCACCCTCCGGCAAAATACCGACAAAAGCCTTGAAATTGAGGCCTTTGTCCACGGCTCCATGTGCGTCTCCTACTCCGGGCGGTGCCTTTTGTCCGAATATATGGTGGGGCGGGATGCCAACCGGGGTGCCTGCGCCCAGCCCTGCCGCTATCAGTACGCCTTGGTGGAGGAAAAGCGGCCGGGGCAGTATTACCCCATCCGTGAGGAGGACGGGGAGACTTTTCTCCTCAACTCCAACGATATGTGCATGATAGACCACCTGCCGGAGCTTTTAGAGGCGGGGCTGGACTCCCTGAAAATCGAGGGTCGGGGCAAAAGTGCCTACTACGCCGCCTCCACCACCGCCGCCTACCGGGGCGCGCTGGACCAAGTTTTGCGGGGCGAGCCTGTGTCCCCCCTGTGGCGGGAGGAGACGGAGAAAACCAGCCACCGCCCCTTCTCCACCGGCTTTTACTTCGGCACCCCGGGGCAGTACACCCAAAGCAGCCGCTACATTCAGGACTATCAGGTGGTGGCGGCGGTAGCAAGCTGTGACAAAAACGGCTACGCTCTAGTGGATTTGCGGAACAAATTTTCTCTGGGGGACACCTTAGAAATTCTGGCACCGGGCCTCCTCCCTGTCACCTTTACCGTTGTTACCCTCCAATCGGCGGAGGGGGAACCTCTGGACGTGGCGCGGAACCTGAATTTGCAGTTTGGGGTACAACTCCCTGTAACCGTGCCCCCCGGTAGTCTCTTGCGCCGTTCTTTAGACCCCACAACCTAAAAAAACAAGATAGCACCTGCGGAAATTTTTCCGCAGGTGCTATATTTTTTGGAAATTTTGCCATACTACACCTCACAAGGAGGTCGTGTGATGGATTCCTTTTCACTCCATACCCAGCTTTATTTCGGAGATAATCCCCTAGACGCGTTAGACCTGCTCAAAAGCCGCCGGGTGCTGGTGGTAACGGACGAATTTCTCAGCAGCTCCGGGCTTTTAGACCGTGTTACCGCCCATCTGGGCACCTTTGAGGTCTTTTCCAAGGTCACGCCTGACCCCTCGTTGGATCTGGTGGCTCAGGGTGTGACGGCGTATCGGGCCTTCTCCCCCGATGCCATCGTGGCCTTTGGCGGCGGCTCCCCCATGGATGCCGCCAAAGCCCTCCGCCACTTCGCCGCCGAGGGGGAGGGCGGCCCCCGTCCCCCCCTCTACTGCATCCCCACCACCGCCGGCACCGGCAGTGAGGTCACTTCTTTTGCCGTCCTCACCGACAGCGTCAAACAGCAAAAATACCCCCTGATAGACCCCGCTCTCCGGCCGGAATTTGCCCTGTTAGACCCCCAGTTTTTAGAAAAAATCCCCCCTGCCGTGACGGCGGACACCGGCATGGACGTGCTCACCCACGCCTGCGAGGCCTATGTCTCTGTCCGCGCCAACCCCTTTACCGACGCGATGGCGGAAAAGGCCTTTGTGTCGGCCTGGCAGAATCTCCCCGCCGCCTATCGGGGCGACCCCCACGGCAAGGCGGCACTACTGCTGGCAAGCTGTCAGGGGGGCATGGCCTTTAACGAAGCGGGTTTGGGGGTCTGTCACGCCCTCTCCCACACCTTGGGGGGCCTCCTCCATCAGCCCCACGGACGGCTCAATGCCCTCCTCCTCCCCCATGTGATTCGCTACAACGGCGCGGGAACCGCCGCCAAAAAGTACGGCGCGCTTGCCGCCCTCTGCGGTCTGGCACCCACCGCCGAGTCTCTGGCCTCCGCTCTGTCCCGGCTCTCTGCCCGTCTGGGGGAACCGGCAAAGTTCACCGTGAAATTCGATCGGGAACAGGTGGCTGCCGCCGCCCTTTTGGACGTTTGCGCCCGGGATAATCCCCGGGTACCCACCCAAAAAGAACTCTCTGCCCTGTTGCGGGAGGTGTCCTCCCCATGAGTGCCACAACCCTGCTCTCCCTAGGGCTGGACCTGGGCACCTCCACCACCCAACTGGTGCTCTCCCGGCTCACTTTGGAAAACGCCGCCTCCCCCTTTGCCGTCCCCAAAATCACCATCTCCAAAAAGGAGATTATCTACCGCAGTGCCATCCACTTCACCCCCCTTTTGTCCGACACCTTGATTGATGCCGGCGGCATCCGCGCCATCGTCGCCGCCGAGTATGAAAAGGCGGGGATTGCCCCCGGTGACATTGAGACCGGCGCGGTGATTATCACCGGCGAGA
>JAVXKN010000024.1:0-12437 GCA_036647315.1 Oscillospiraceae bacterium
GGACACGGAAGCAGTCAGCTGGGCCGCAGAGCAAAAAATCGCCGCAGGCACCGGGGCGACAACCTTTAACCCGGAGGATGCCCTCACCCGTGAGCAGATGATGACCTTCCTGCTCCGCTACGCTACCGCGCTGGAAAAGGGCCCCGTGGGCGCGTGGGCCACCCGCATCACCTACGCGGACCTGGCCGACATCGCCCCTTGGGCTATTCAAGGTGCCATGTGGAATCAGATTACCGACATTGTAAAAGCGGACGGCGAGAACCAAATTCACCCCCGCAATACAGTGACCGCCGCCCAGGCCGCCACCGCCGTACAGGCACTGCTGGCCCGCTGAAACGAACAAAAAGCCCCTTGACAGGAGGTATTACCTCCCGTCAAGGGGCTTAACATTTGCGGTTAGGGATTAGAAGTATCTCTTCAGCAGGCCCTCAAAGGCCTTGCCGTGTCTTGCTTCGTCCTTCGCCATTTCGTGGACGGTGTCGTGGATGGCGTCCAGATTGGCGGCCTTGGCGCGCTTTGCCAAGTCGAACTTGCCGGCGGTTGCGCCGTTCTCGGCCTCAACGCGCATTTTCAGGTTCTTCTCGGTGGAGTCGGTGAGTACTTCGCCCAGCAGCTCTGCAAACTTGGCGGCGTGCTCGGCCTCTTCCAGAGCGGCAGTGTGCCAGTACATGCCGATTTCGGGATAACCCTCGCGGTGTGCCACGCGGGACATTGCCAGATACATGCCAACTTCGGAGCACTCGCCCTGGAAGTTCATGCGCAGGTCATTGATGATGTCTTCGGGAGCACCGGTAGCCACGCCAACAACGTGCTCGGCAGCCCATTCCATGGTGCCACCCTGTTTGATGAACTTGGAAGCAGGAGCCTTGCAGACGGGGCAGAAGTCGGGGGGATTGTCACCCTCGTGAACGTAACCGCAGACAGAACATACCCATTTAGCCATAATAAATTTCCTCCTTATAATATTGTGATTCTAGTGACTTGAAGTAGTTAATGAGAATCATTCCTGATTTCTGTATTCATAGTACCATAGGGGGATTCATTCGTCAAGTCTTTTTTGAAAAAAAGATAAAATTTTCTTTTCGCCTGTTTTTAAGAGGGGAGTTGGGACAGAATTTCCGCCACTTCCGATGGGGTGTAGAGACTATTGAGTACCGCCAGCAGGGCGGTGCAGGATAGGTGCTCCGGCAGGTTCAGTTTCGTCTGCAAGGCCTGCCGGCGGTCCTTGGAATCTGGCCGGCCCGTGAGCCCTAGGGCGTATAAGTCCGCCTTGGTGAGCGGGTTTTCCGAATGGGCAGAGGGCGATTTTGTCTCCTGTTCTTCCAAAAATGTGGCACCGGCCCGGCGGAGCACCTCCTCCAAAACGGCGGGACGCATCCCCTCCACCCCCAGTTTTCCCTCTTTGCCGGGGGAGGCTTTGCGCCGCTCCTTGCCGTAAATATCGGGGATGTAGGCGTGTTTTAAGTGGGCGGATTCTATGGCCCCTTTGAGATAATTGCGGATGACAAAGCCCGCGCCGTCCGAGTCGGTGAGGACGATGAGCCCACGGGTTTCCGCCAGCTGACGGAGGAGGGAGAGCTGGGGGTCGTTATGAAAGATGCCGAATCCGGCGGTTTCCACAATCAGGGTGTCCACCAGTTGGGAGAGGGTGTTTTTATCGTAGCGGCCCTCCACCACGATGGCCTCTTTAATCTTTAGCTTATCCATTGGCAAGCTCCATCAAAAGGGAAATCAGCAAATCTGCCCCATCCGCGCCGGTGGATTTCATGGCAAGGTCGGTTTCCGCCGCCCGGCGGACGGCATTGCGGCACCACTGGACGCTTAAATGCTGGGCGGAGGCCATCAGCTTTTCGGCGGGGTAGGGGGAGATTTTCCATAGATTCACCAGATACTGGGGGGACTTTTTCGCCTGGAGGGCCAGTCGGGCGGAATAGAGCTGCCGCAACTGCTTGCCCAGCACCGAGAGAATCATAATGGGCGCCTCCTGCATATGGAGCAGATCCCCCAAAACCGCGGCGGCACCGTCGTAATTCCGCCGCCCAATCTGGTCGGTGAGCTGAAACACCACCGCGTCCAGAAGGGGGGTCGCCACCCCGTCAATGTCCGCCTTGGTAATCCGCCGCTCCTTGGCGTAGGCACCCACCTTGCCGATTTCCGAGGCCAGCGTAGTCATCAAATCCCCGCAGAGGAAGATGAAATACCGGGCGGTCTCCGTGTCAATATCGTGGTCCAATGCCAGAAAGCGGCGGCGAATCCAGTCGGTCAAATCGCTCTGCTCCTGACGGGCGAAATTCACCACATGGTCCTTGAGGGCGGCGGAGAGCTTGGTGCGGGCATCGGGCTTGTAGTCGATTAAATCGTAGAGAAAAATCAGGCAGACGTAGTCGGGCAAATCCGCCAGCAGGGCGATAATGGCCTCTTTATCGTCGGCGGGGGCCTTCATTAAATCGTAGTCCGTCACCAATACCAAAGTGCGCTCGCACATCATGGGCAGGCAGTCGATGGCAGTCTCCAAAGCCCGGGGGGTGCAGGCTTTGCCGTCGATGGTGTGGAGGTTGAAGGCCTCCAAACCGCCGGGGAGGAGGGCCTTTTTCACCTCGCCCAGATAAAAGTCCCGCAGATAGGCCTCTTCGCCGCAAAAAAGGTAACATTGGGCGATGTTCTGTGTGCGAATTTGGGCCTTTAACGCCTTCATGGCGGAGGAATCCGGTTTTTTCGGGTAAGCCATGTGCTCACTCCCTTCCCTTGTGTGAGGTGACGGTGACGGTGCCGTAGAGGTCGGTGCGGTAAATTTCCGTGCCCCTGTCGTCCAGACGGAGCAGGGTTTCGTCGGTGGGGTGGCCGTAGCTGTTGTACCCCACGGAGATAATGGCGGTTTCCGCCCGAATGGTGTCCAGTAGTTGGGGGGAGGAGGCGTGCTTGGAGCCGTGGTGCCCCACAATGTACAGTTCGCAGTCCGGCAGACTGCCGTACTTCACCAGTTTTTCCTCAATGATGGTGCCCATGTCGCCGGTAATCAGCGCGTCAAAGTCCCCGGCGGTAGCCACCACGGAGAGCCCCTCCTCGTTGGTGCCGCCGTCCCCCATGGGGGCGTACAGCCGGAGGGACGCGGTTTGGAGGGGGAGGGTGCTGTCTTCCGTGAGATAGCGGACGGGAATGTTTTTCGCCTCGGCCAGTGCCAGAATCTCGCCCTGCAACTCCTCCGGCTCCTCGGGCTGTGGGAGGACTAAAACGTCCACAGGAATCCGGGAGAGGAGCTGGGGAACGCCGCCGGCGTGGTCGGCGTGGCAGTGGGTGAGAATGAGGTAATCCAGTTTGGAAACCCCCATATCCTGGAGGTAATTGGCGGCGATGTCGCCGGCGTTTTCCATCTTGTTGCCCCCGCAGTCCACCAGCGCGGTGGCCCCGCCGGAGGTGAGCACCAAACTCTGCCCCTGCCCCACGTCAAGGGCGGTGACAGAGAGGTCCCCGGCACTGTAAGTGAGGCGGGTAAACAGCAGGGCACTGCACAGGCAGAGGAGGACGGCGGCGGTGGCCGCCACCATTCGCCGCTGTTTTCGGCAGAGGAGCACCACCACGATAACGCAGTACAACGCCAACAGCCACAGGGCGTAGTAGACGCTGCGGATGCCGATAGCGGCAAAGGGCACAGCCCCCAGAAGTGTCACCGCCCAGTGAAAATACCGGGGGAACGGTGCCAGTAAAAGCCCCAGAAACCCGCCCAGTGGCAGGGCGATAAGCCCCAGCAGTGCGGCGACTAAACCGCCCACAAAAATGATGGACACCGACCACAGGGTCAGCAGATTTGCCAGTGGCGCGATGAGGGAAACCGTGCCGAAATAGTAGGCCACTAAGGGCGTTGTAAAGACGATGGCACCCAGAGAGGCGGACAGGGTGGAGATGAGAAACCGCAGTGCCCCGTTGGCGAGTTTCCGAGGGCCTTTGGCATTGGGAACAAGGAATTTCCCCGTCAGGTACTTCTGCATGGGCGCGGACAGGACCATGATCCCCGCCACGGCGGCGAAAGAGAGCTGCAGCCCTACGCTGGCGGCGGCAAAGGGGTTCTGCAGCAGGAGCAAAAATAGGGCGAAAGACAGGGACGTGGGGCTGTCGCTCTCCCTGCCTAAGAGTGGCGCGGACAGCAAAATCAGCTGCATCACAGCCGCCCGAATCACCGAGGGGGTAGACCCCGCCGTCACTACGAATAAAAGAATCAGAGGAAAGCAAATGAGGGCACCACGGCGGCGGTGGCTGCCCAGCAGGAGCATGATAAAGGCCACCAAAAAGCTGGTGTGCATCCCGGAAACCGCCACTGCGTGAGACATACCCGTGCGGGACAGGGCAGTGTCGAAAGCGTCGGAGAGGCCGTCCCGATTGCCCGTCACAATGGCGGCGGTAACGCCGGCGGCATCGGGGGGCATCACCTTGAAAATAGCCTCCCGCAGTGTCCGGCTCCAATAGGCGGGGCGGCAGGTGAGGGGGATTTTTTCCGGGGTGGTGACTTCTAAATCACCCCGGGCATACACGATTAAAAACACGCCCTTGGCGGTGTAGTAGCGGACTTCTTCCCCCCGCAACGCGGTGGCGGGGGCGCACTGGGCTAGGGTAGTCACCCTGTCGCCGGGGCGCAGTTTCATGCCCTCCGGCGTTGCGTAGAACATCACCTTTACGTCGGGTGAGTGCTCCATCTGCAGCTTGCAGGGAATTTTTGAGCCGACTTTGGTGTCCGTGGGGAAGTCGGTGACGGTGAGGGTGACGGAACTCATGCCGCCCTCCAAAGCCCGGGCGGGAGCGCGAAAAAGTCCGTCGTATCCGCAGGACCAGAGGAGGCCCAAGGCCAACCCCAAAGCCAAAAGTGCGGAGGGGAGGGCCCGCTTTTGCTCCTGTTTCAGCCGTGAAAAGACGAAAAGGCCCAGAGCCAAAAGGGCGCAAAAACCACCCAGCCACGGCGCAAGCTTGCCGGGCAGGCAGTAATTCCACGCGAAAACAGCCGCGGCGAAACCCACGCAAAAGAGAAAAAGCTTACGCATGGGGCGGCGTGGGGTCGTCAGTGCGACCGAGCAGGTAATCGGTGGAGACATTGTAGAGCTCGGCCAGCTTCAAAACCGCCCAAACAGGGATTTCCCGCTGACCTTTTTCGTAACGGCGGTAGACTTCGCGGTTCAAATGAAGATAGGCGGCAATCTGAATTTGGGTCTTGTCGCTATCCACCCGCAAGTCCTCCAGCTTCTGGAACTGCACAGGGCATCACCTCAAGGAAAATGCTACTATTTTGTAGCATTTTTGAGGCAGTCTGCCACCATACGAATGTATTTATTATAGCATAAGGGGAGAGGGGACGCAAGGGGGACCTCATCCGTCACGGCCCCGCGGGGCCGCGCCACCTTCCCCCTGCGGGTGGAAGGCTCTACGGGGGCTTAGGTGCGATACGCTACTTAAAGCCTTCCCCTCCGGGGAAGGTGCCCAGTTCGCAAACTGGGCGGATGAGGGCCCGCCGCAGCGGCCCCAGTGCGGCAGATGGCCTAAAGCCTTCCCCCGAGGGGAAGGCTATCGCTCCGGCGGGATGAGGGCGTAACCCCCGTCCTACCGATTCAAATACCCCTCTGCCATCGTGGCGGCGATGGCACCGTCGGATACGGCGGTGACTACCTGCCGGAGTGGGGTCACTCGCACGTCCCCTGCGGCGTAGACACCGGGGAGGTTGGTCTGCATTTTTTCGTCGGTGGGGACATAACCATCCTGTAACGTCACCTGTCCGGCGAAGAGGTCGGTGCGGGGGGAGAGGCCGATGAAAACGAACACGCCGAAAACCCGATCCTTGGGGTCTGCGTCTATCTGGGTGATGGTGCCGGTTTTGACGTTTTCCACCTCCATGTGGGATAAAAGTCCATCCCCGGAGAGGGAGAGCACCCGGCTGTCCCACAGAAAGCTGACTTTTTCATTTGCAAAAAGCTTTTCTTGGACGGATTTGGTGGCACGGAGGGTGTCACGGCGGTGAATGACCGTCACTTTGCGGGCAAATTTCGTCAGATAGAGTGCCTCCTCAGCGGCGGAATTGCCCCCGCCCACTACAAAGACCTCCAAATTGCGGAAAAAGTTGGCGTCGCAGGTGGCGCAGTAGGAGACACCGCGGCCGGCAAACTCCGCCTCGCCGGGGCACCCGATGGGGCGGGGGACAGCACCGGTGGCGAGAATCACCGAGCGGGCCTTGTAAGTCTCCTTGTCGCCGGTAAAGGTTTTCACGTCACCGGTGAGGTCGGCGGCGGTGATGGTGTCGCTGGTGCGTTTTGCGCCGAACTGGTCCGCCTGACGGGTCATGCGGGCGATTAAATCGGCACCTGAGTCGTTTTCCGGGCTGCCGGGGTAGTTTTCCAGCTCCGAGGTGATGGCGATTTGTCCGCCACCCGCCCCCTGTTCCAGCAGGAGGGTGTCCAGTCGGCTTCTGCCGGCGTAAAGGGCGGCAGAGAGGCCTGCGGGGCCGCCGCCGAGAATGATTAAATCGTAAATGTGGTCCATGAATACCAGCTCCTTTTGGGAAAATTGTACCATGGGTTTGGGAAATGTCAAGAGGCGGCTTTCGGGGAAAAACGTTGCAATTTGAGGGATTTTGTGCTACGATGTCAGAACCTAGCAAAGTAGTTGGAATAATGCTGTGTGTAGAGAGAGGTTATTTCTATGAACTTTAACCGTTATGAAACAAAAATGCGGGCCAAGGAGGCCATCCGCCAGACCAAACCCAAGGCCATTTGGGTGACCCTCATCTATTTGCTCCTCACCTCGCTGGTGACTATGGTGTTGGGCTTTTTGACCCCCAATCCCGCCGTGCAGATGGTACAGATGGAGCTGGCAAACGGCGGCTCCATGCCCCCTGAAGCGATGGCCAACCTCCTGCTTCAGAGCGTTGCCCCCGCCTTTGGCATCGGGCTGTTCCTCTCCATTTTGGTGGGGCTATTCAGCATGGTAATGCAGTACGGGTACTGCGGGTACTGTATCAAGGTGTTCCGCCATGAGGAGGCCGGATTCGGCACCCTGTTTAACGGCTTTGGTATCGCCGGCAAGGTGGTGGGTTCCGGCATTATGGTGGGGATTTTCACCAGCCTGTGGACCCTTGCGGTGATGGTGCCCGCCATGATTGCCATCGGGCTGATTATATACGTTTTGGATAGCGGCTTTGCGATTTTCCTGGTGGCACTGATTTACATTGCCATGATGGTGGCGGTGCTGGTCATCACCCTGCGGTACGCCATGGTGCCCTACATTTTGATGGACAACGGGGACATGGGTGTCTTTGCGGCCATCAATCAGAGCAAGGAGCTGATGCGGGGGCATATTAAGGAGCTTTTCGTGCTGCAGCTCTCCTTTATCGGCTGGTATCTGCTCTATGGGCTGATTGTCTACATTGCGTTATTCGCCGGAATATTTATCACCTTTTTTGCCCTGGGCGGGATGGCAGATGCCCAGTCCATTCTACAGATGGGCGGATTTGTCGTGATGATGTTCGGGATGATTCTGCTGGGCTTTCTCCTCTCCCTGCCGCTGATGATGTGGCTCACCTCCTATGTGGGGGTCGCCACCGCCGGGTTCTACGACCGCTTTGTGATTCATGTGCAGGAGGGCGCGTCGGCGCAGGAACAGACCATGCCCCCGGTTTACGAGGACGTGACCCCGGAACCTAAAACGCCGGAAAACAGCGACCCCATGCCCACCCTCCACGGCGATTCTTGGGGGATGAACCCCAGCGACAAGGACGACGACGGGGAAACGTAACTGAACAGTAAAACCGAGCACCCCACATGGGTGCTCGGTTTTTTTGTAGGAAATTTTGGAAAAGGGATTGCCACGCCGGCCTGAAGAGGGCGTGGAAGGACGTGATGCAAGCGGGTTTTTCTTTACACGGTTCCGAAATTGCGGTATGATACTACATATATAGGCTTTTTTCGTGAGGTGAAAAAATGTTACATCGTTTTTACGGCGGAATCCGCCCGGCAGATCGGAAAGCGGCTACCCGTGATTTGCCCATCTGCGGCATGGAGCATCAGCCCCCCCGGGTGGTGCTACCCCTGACATTATACGGCGGCGTGACGGCGGAACTCTGCGTCAAGGTGGGGGACAGCGTGTCGGCAGGTCAGCCGGTGGCGAAGACGGCTGACGGTTTTGCCGTCCTCTCCAGTATCTCCGGCGCGGTGACTGCCGTGGAGCCGTGGGCCAACACCCATGGGGGACAGACGCTCTCCGTGGTGGTGGAAAACGATGGGGAGAACAGGGCCATCCCCACGTTGAAGAGCCCGGACAACAGAGAAAATAGGACCGCGCAACAGCTGGCCGCCCTTTTCAATGAGGCGGGCATTGCCGGCATGGGAGGCGCGGGCTATCCCACGGGGGCAAAACTGTTGGCGGCAGTGGGCAAGGCAGATACCTTGATTTTGAACGGCATTGAGTGCGAGCCCTACTGTACGGCGGACGGGCGGCTGTTGGTGGAACAGCCGGAAAAAATCATCGGCGGCGGTCGGATTTTGATGGGTGTGTTGGGTCTTACCCACTGCACCATCGCCGTTGGCGGCGACAAGACAAGCGGCGTTGCCGCGCTGGAAAATCTCCTCCCTCTGCGGGGCGGGGATATTTCCGTCAAAACCCTGCGGGTGAAGTACCCTCAAGGGTCTGAAAAACAGCTTATTCAGCGGCTCACCGGCCGCCAAATCCCCCCTGACGGCAGACCGCTGGACGTTAGTTGCGTGGTGTTCAACGTGGCTACGGCGGCGGCGATTTTCCAGGCAGTGGAGGAGGGGCGACCGCTGACAGAGCGGATTGTCACCCTCACCGGCTCTGCGGTGTCCGACCCGAAAAATGTGCGGGTGCCCCTGGGAACTCCCATGGAATTTGTAACAGGTGACGCGGGCATCGACCTGCGTGCACTGGGGGGTCCGGCCCGACTTTTGGTGGGTGGCCCCATGATGGGCACCGCCCAAAGGGACCTATCCGCGCCGATTACCGTCGACGTGAACAGCTTGGTGCTGTTGCGGCACGGGGATTATCTGCCCGCCCTGCGGCGGGAGCCTATCTGCATCCGTTGCGGGAAATGCGCGGCGGCCTGCCCTATGAAACTGCTGCCTTTGGCTATTTCCGAGGCTTGGAGCCGTGGCAGTTTTGAGGAACTGCCCACGTTACACCCCACTGACTGCATGGGTTGCGGCGCGTGTAGTTATGTCTGCCCGGGCCATGTGCCTCTGACGGAGAGCGTCCGGGGCGCCAAGGAATTTTTGCGGGAAAAGAAAAGGGAGGCGGGGGAGCCGTGAACAAGGAAAACAGCAGACGGCGCACCCTGTCGGTGGCCTCCGCGCCCCATATCGGGACAAGCAATTCCGTGGGTGGCATGATGCTGGACGTACTCTTCGCGCTGGTGCCCGCCCTCTGCGTGTCCGTTTACTTTTTCGGGCCGCGGGCACTGCTTCTGGTCTGCGTCACGGTGGCCAGTTGCGTTTTAAGCGAGTATTTATATCGGCGGCTCCGCCACCTGCCCGGTAGCGTGGGAGACCTGTCCGCCGCTGTCACAGGCGGGCTTTTGGCCATGTCTCTCCCAGTGACTACCCCCTGGTATTTGGCGGCACTGGCGGGGGGATTTGCCATCGTATTGGTGAAGCAAATTTTTGGCGGACTGGGGAAAAACTTTCTCAATCCCGCCCTTCTGGGCAGACTGTGCCTGTTTTCTTTCCCGGTGGTGATGAACACCTTTGGTGCCACCGGCGTGGAGCATTGGGTGCCGGTGGGCGTGGTGGACACCGTTTCCGCCCCTACGCCCCTGTCCTTGCTCCACAGCGGCTCCCTCCCTCAAGGGATCTCTCTGAAGGAGATGCTTTTGGGCCAGCGTGGCGGTTCTTTGGGAGAAATTGCCGCCTTCGCCCTGATTTTGGGCGGGCTCTATCTGGTGGCCCGGGGGGTAATCCGTCTGCGGATTCCCCTGTGCTTTTTGGGCACGGTGGCGGTGCTGACCTTTCTGTTTCCACAAGGCGGCAACGACGCGTTTCAGTGGATGAGTTATGAGCTGCTCTCCGGCGGGCTGATGCTGGGGGCAATTTTCATGGCAACCGACCCGGTCACATCACCCATCACCCCCATGGGTCAGGTGCTTTACGGCATCGGCTGCGGGGTACTGACGGTGCTACTGCGGTATTTCGGGCCCTACCCCGAGGGGGTTTGCGGGGCAATTTTAGGGATGAATATGCTGGTGTGGGCTTTGGACAAAGTCGGCGTGCCTCACCGTTTCGGCACGACGCTCATGCCCCAAAAGAATCAGGAGGTGGCACAATGACAAAGGAAAACTTGAAACGCAAGACACCGCTTTTGATTGTGGCTGTGCTGGCGGTTTGCCTAGTGGTGGCAGCGGCTCTGCTCATTGGGCCTGCCCTTTCCAAGCAGGCGGCGGCAGAGCGTCAGGGGATTTTGAAGGCAGTGATGCCCGGCGGGTCAGAATTTGTCCAAATTGATACGAAAAGCAAGTCGGTGAAAGAGCTGTACGCCGCCTATCGGGATGAAACCCTGATGGGTTACTGCGTGGAGGTTCAAGTTGAGGGCTTTGTATCGCCCATCACCATGATGGTGGGTGTGGCCCACGGCGGCAACGTCATCGGCACTCATATTTTGTCACATCGGGAGACCTTGAATGTGGCCGACAAGGCCATGTCACCGGAGTTTCTCAACCAGTTTTTGGGCCGTTCCGGCACCTTGAACGTGGGCCACGGTGCGCGGGACATTCAGGCGGTGTCCGGGGCCACGGTGTCCTGCAAGAGTTTGACGGAGGGTGTCAATGCCGCTTTGGCCGCCGCTGCGAATATCACCAAAGAGGGGGGCGCGTCCGTCCATGAGCCAGCCGGTTAAAAAAGAAAAATCTCAAGGGTGGACGGCCTTTCGTGCCGGTCTACCCGGCAAAATGAAGGCACTGCCCCACAAAATAGGGGCGGCCCTGAGGGATTATTTCAAAATCTCCAAGGAGGAGGGGGCGGAGCTCAGTAGGGACGGCTTTGCGAAACACCAGCCGCTGTTAGGGTTCTTGTTTCTCCTCTGCGCCGTGCTGCCCGTGACGGAAAACGTGAGGACTGCGGTGCTGTTTGCGCTGGCGGTGGGGGCGGTGGTTCTGCCGGCGGCGGTGCTGCTTCCCGTGGTGCTCGCCCACGCCGCACCCAGCACGGCAATCGCCTGTGGCGTTGTGCTGACCGGCGGTTTGGCTCTGGCCTGTGGGCGGGTTTTGCAGCTGTTTTTGCCCCTGACCCCCGCCGCGCCCGCACTGCTGATGCTCCTGGCGGCGGCACCCTTTGTCACCCCAAAATGGTACGAGCAGCCCCCCCGCAACGGTGGCTACGCTCTGGTGGAAGCCCTCATTACATGGATGGGCTTTGCCCTTACGGTGGCGGGGTTTGCGGTGGTGCGGGAGCTGTTGGGTGCGGGGACGCTGTGGAGCGTCCACCTGCTCCCGTTTCAAATCCAGATTCTGGCCACGCCGGCAGGTGGATTTCTTCTGGCTGGCGGGACGGTGGCACTTTTGCGTCACCCGGTGTTCCACAGCGGGGAAGGGGGCAAGAGGGCATGAATTACAGCGGACTTGTGGCCCTTTCCTTGGTGGCACTGGTGGCGGGGGAGGCCCTGTTACCCAAACCTATGCGGCTGAAAAAACAGTTTGGCGCGGATACGCTTTCCTACATGGCCGCCGGTGGCTTCTGCGTGGTGCTTGCCTGCCTCACAGGGCTTGTTGACCTTTTGGTGCTGGAAAAGCTCTCCATGGGCGTGTTTCGCCCGGCGATTTACGCGGCACTCCTCTGGGGCGCGGTGGAGCTTAAAAAGTGGGGCTTGGGCAAGTTTTTTCCCAAGTGGCAGGAGGCCATGCTGCCCTACCTGCCCCGGGTGGCCGTCTGCTGCGCCGTGTTGGGCGTGGCGGTGCTCTCCGGCGAGAGCGGCAGCTTTGTGCAGGTAATCCTGCGGGCACTGCTGACCGGCGGCATCTTTTTCGTCACCGCGGTAGTGACTCTGTGCGTAGACCGTGCCATGGCGCGGGTGGTCCCGCCGTCCCTTTTGGCGGGCCTGCCCATGTACCTCATCGTAGCGGGCCTTCTCATGCTGGCCGCCGTGGGATTTTTCTAAGAAAAGCAGATCAAAAATCCCCCTGCCGGAACTGAAACCGGCAGGGGGATTTTAATGATTACTGGGGAGGATGCGCATAATCGCCCTTACTTACGGTCTGCAATCTTCTGTTTAATGTCATTGAACCGCACACGATCCATATTGGCTCGTTTAGAAAAAACCGCAGAGACAATAAACAAAACGGATGGTAAAAACGCCAGAATTCCCCGCACAGCCCATAGAGCGGAGTCCGGCTGAACAAAGCCAACGGCAGATGTATTCTCCACATAACCGAATGCGCCCAAAATCAAGGAGACGAGTGCCATGGC
>JAVXKN010000025.1:0-12433 GCA_036647315.1 Oscillospiraceae bacterium
GTTGGCAGGGGGTAGCGGCCCGGTGTCCGCCACCAAGCTGGCACAGGAACTGGGGGTGAGCCGGCAGATTATCGTGGGGGACGTGGCCCTTTTGCGGGCCCAAGGTGCCGATATTTCCGCCACACCCCGGGGCTATATCGGGGCGCAGCCCGCAGCGGGTGTCACCGCCACCGCCGCCTGTACTCACGGCTTTGAGGACATGGAGCGGGAACTCACTACCATTGTGGACGAGGGCGGTGAGGCGGTGGACGTGGTGGTGGAGCACCCGGTGTATGGGCAGCTCCAAGGCCAGCTCCACATCCGCTCCCGCCACGACGTTTCGGAATTTCTCCGCCGCCTGCAAGAGGACGGTGCCCGCCCCCTCTCCGCCCTCACCGGCGGTATCCACCTCCACACCCTAACCGCTCCCGATGGGGAAACCATGGAGCGGGTGCTCAAGGCGTTGGATAGAGAAGGCTTCCTGCTGAAAGAGTAGGCTCTTCTGACATTTTTCTCTCTGAAGGACGGGGGTTACGGATTGCCACACCAGCCGCGGGCTGGTTCGCAATGACAGATTTGTGAGGTGGTGTCATTGCGAGGAGCCCGCAGGCGACGTGGCAATCCGTCCTCCCCGGCTCGGCATAACAAAACAAGGGGCGGCAACCATGATGGTTGCCGCCCCTCTTTTTTTACTTCATGCCCAGCACAAACAAGTTGGAGTCGGTGACGAAGTTTGCCACGCTGTATAGCACCAGAGCCTCGTCAATCTTGTTCTCCTGAATATAGGTGGGGAGAGAAATCTTGTAGTACCGGGGGTCTAAGAGGTGGATTTCCGAGAAGTGGGCGGTGAGGAAGGGGGCCATAGAATCGGAGTAGGAGTCCCGAATAATCAGCAGTTTAGGGGCATCTGCCGGGGCCACCGTGCTCTTAATCACCGTGAGGGGCTTGTTGCCCCCTAGGAACATGGAATATTTGTCCTTTTCCGTCAGCTTGGTGAGGTCGTAGAGAACGCCGTCAGTGGGCTTGGTGTCAAAATAATTCACCACGGTAGCGTTTTTCGCCGGCACGTAAGTCTCAATGGTGTCCGGCTTTACCCAGCGGACGCCGGAGGAGGAGAAGGTGGAGCCGAAGAATTCCTTGGACTGGACGGTGGCGGTGTAATCCTTCAGGGGGACGGGCTTCAGACCCATGCCCTCTGCGATGGCGGCATAGCCGTAGTACGCGCCCAAAGTGGTCCAGTGGTGGTCGGTGCGGTAGTAGATGTCCTCGGTGCGGTGGGCCATCAGGGGGGCGTAGGTGTCAATCCACTTGGCGGCAGTCTGCTCGCCTCTCAAAATATAGGCGTATTCGTCGTCGTTGGGTGCGCCGTCGGGCAGACGGTCCGCCCAGGCGGAAACCTTGCCGGGAATCATGGAGAAGTAGACGGGAATCCCGGCCTGCTGGACAAATTTGTCCACATAGCCGTAGTTTTTCGTCACCCGCTCCTGATCGGGCTTTTTGAAGTGGGAGATGAGGGTGTCCTTTTCGCAGAGGTACACGCCGTTGTTCTCCTGCTTGCCCAGACCCTTTTCCGTGGTGGATTTGAGGGCAATCCACGCGTCACGACCGGCGAACTGGTCGGTGACGTAGGTCTCAAAGTCCGCCATAAATTCGGCGGAGAAAACGGATTCTACGGTGGGCTTGGGCATCTGACCCAGTGCCCGGTTCTCCATGGGGGAGAACGCTTTGGCGGGCAGTGCCAAGTTCACGGCAAAAAATCCGCCGATGAAGATGCAGAAAAGAACGCAGATGAAAATATTGTATTTTTTAGACATGAGTAGACCCTCCTAAAAGCGGAAATACAGGAACGGATTGTAGGTGGCATCCACCAGATAGGCGGTGGAGAACACCAGCCCCAGCAGCAGTACCGCCGGCAGGATAATCTGCTTCGCCTTTTTGGGCAGTTTATCCGTCCAGAGGTGAAACAGGAGCGGGGTGGAGGCGATGACGGCGATGATTAAAACAGGGAGGTAGGAGCGGAGGTAATAGAGGGCGGAGGAATTGATCATACCCCCCTGTGCAAAGCCGAACATAGCACCCAGATAGCCCCCTAGGCGGCCCATATCCTCCACGGCGAAAATCGTCCAGCTGATGAGCACCAAAAAGATGGTGTAAATGTGGCCGATGACGTTGGGGACTTTGTCCAGCCACTTGCCCAAAAATGCTTTTTCAATCATCAGCAGTACCCCGAAGTACAGCCCCCAGACTAAAAAGTTCCAGCTGGCACCGTGCCAGATGCCGGTGAGACCCCACACCACCAAGAGGTTAAAGCACAGCCGGCCCTTAGAAACCCGGTTGCCCCCCATGGGGATGTAGACATATTCCCGGAACCAGGAGCCCAGAGAGATGTGCCACCGCCGCCAGAATTCCGTGATGCTTTTGGAGATATACGGGTAGTTAAAGTTTTTCATAAACTCGAAGCCCAGCATCCGGCCTAAGCCGATAGCCATGTCCGAGTAGCCGGAGAAGTCGAAATAGAGCTGGAGGGAGAAGGCGATAACCCCCAACCACGCGCCCACGGTGGTGAGTTCTGCCAGACTTGTCACCTTATAAACGTCCCACAGCTGGCCCAAATTGTTGGCGAGGAGCACCTTTTTCCCCAGGCCCACCACAAAGGTCTGCACGCCGGAGGAGAACTGCTCCACGGAATGGGTGCGGTGCTCCAACTGGTCGTCCAGGTCCTTGTACTTGATAATCGGCCCGGCAATGAGTTGGGGGAACAGGGTGACGAAGGTGCCGAAAGTGACAATGTTCCGCTGCTCCCGGGCGTCGCCACGGTACACGTCGATGGTGTAACTCATGGTCTGGAAGGTGTAGAAAGAAATACCGATGGGGAGGGAGAGGCCCAAAATGGGCATAAAGCCCAGCCCGATGGAGGCAAGACTGCCGGCGATAAAGTCCCAATACTTGAAGAAGAACAGCAGCCCCAGGTTAAAAATCACCGAGGAGGCTACCGCCAGTTTGGCGGCCTTATCGTTGCCGGCGTTTTTCGCTTTTGTGACCAACATCCCGTGGGTGTAGTCGATGGCGATGGAGACGAACATAATGAGGATGTAGATGGGTTCGCCCCAGCCGTAGAAGATGAGGTTTGCAATGAGCAGCACGGCGTTGCGGAACTTCAGCGGGGTGATATAGTAGAGCACCAGCACCACCGGCAGATAGACGAACATGAAAAACAAACTGGAAAAAACCACATTGGCACCTCATTTAATGATTATTTAATAGCGAAAGCACCATTGAAAATCTCCACTGCCTTATCGGCTTTTTCTGTAATGCAGAAGAGAATGTAGTCGCCGTTCGTCACCAGCTGATAGCTCTCCACCAGGGAGATGTTGTCGGGATAGAGGAAACCGCCCGCCAAATCGCCCTGACGTTTGGCGCAGGCTGCCTTTATGGTGTCCATTTTGCCGGATTTTACCTTGGCGATGAAAAATTCCGTCACATGGGCACTCATCATGGGCATACGGAAATAATATTCGTCCAGGTCAGCGGTGGAGATGCCGTACAAATCAGAGAGGGTGTCGCCGCCGGGCTCCATGCCTGCGGGGAGGGCATCGGCAAGACCGTCGGAAATTTTCGTCCACAGGTCAGCCACCTTGACAGCGGCAGGTGCAGGCTTTTCGCTGGGTTTCGGGGTAGCCACCGGCTTTTCACTGGGCTTTGCGGTGGGTTTGGGGGTGGCTACGGGCTTTTCTGAGGGCTTTTCGATGGGTTTTTCTGACGGAGTAGCCGACACCTCAGGGGTGGCGGTGACTTCGGGGGTTTCTGTGGCTTCCGGGGTGGCAGAGACCTCAGGGGTGGCGGAAACCTCCACAGAGGGGGAGGGAGAAACTTCGGGTTTATCTTGAGGTGCGCAGCCTGCGAGCAGTCCGAGCGTAAGTACCCCGGCAAGCAGCAGGGCAAGGTTGCGATTTTTCATAGTGTTAAAACTCCTTCAAAAAATGTAGTACGAAGCCTTTGACGGCAAAAATCGCAAATAGTTCCCTGCTACGGATAGGGTGGCGGTTCCCACCTATTTTATCAGAAATAAACGAAAAAGCAAGGAAAGGCACACATTGCATGAGTGACGGTACAAAGTTGCAGAATTGGAAGATAAAATTGACAGGGTGACACTTTACAAAGATGGCCGTCTGTGATAAAATTGACCTACGGTATCTGTAACCGCAACAGAGGATATGAAACATCACGAGGCTGAAATTTCATTTTGGGGGCAATTACATGGTTATTTCACAGATTCAGGTGGGCGAAATTGCCCTGCCACTGGCCCGCCCTTTCAAAACCGCCCTCCGCACTGTGGAGCGGGTGGAGGACATTGTGGTGCGCATCACCACGGACACCGGCGCGGTGGGCTATGGCGAAGCACCCCCTACCGCCGTCATCACCGGGGACACCAAGGGGTCTATCCTCTGCGCCATTCGGGATTTTATCGCCCCGGCACTGGTGGGCATGGAAATCGAAAATTTTGACGGCATCATGAAAAAACTTCACAGCTGCATCCTGAAAAATACCTCCGCCAAGGCGGCGGTGGATATGGCAGTTTACGATTTATACGCCCAGAGCATGGGCGCCCCCCTCTACAAAATTTTGGGCGGGGCAAAAAAGTCCTTTCGGACGGATATTACCATTTCCGTAAACCCCACAGACGAGATGGTTCGTGACAGCGTAGAGGCGGTAAGCCGTGGCTACGACGTGCTGAAAATCAAGGTGGGCAAAGAGGGGAAAGCGGACATTGACCGCATCGCCGCCATCCGAGCCGCCATCGGGCCCACCCCCCTCATTCGTGTGGACGCAAACCAAGGCTGGGGGAAAAAGGACGCGGTGCAGATTATCTCCGCCATGGAGGACAAGGGCCTCAACATCGAGCTGGTGGAGCAGCCGGTACCCGCCCACGATTTGGCGGGGATGAAGTACATTACAGAGCGGGTTTACACCCCCATTTTGGCGGACGAATCGGTGTTTACCCCGGAGGACGCTATCAAAATCATCCAGATGGGTGCCGCTGATTTGGTGAATATTAAGCTGATGAAAACCGGCGGAATTTACGAGGCACTAAAAATTTGCGATATTGCGGAGATCTACGGCGTAGAGTGTATGATAGGGTGTATGCTGGAATCCAAGCTGGCGGTGACTGCCGGTGCCCACCTCTGCTGCGGCAGGAGCGTCATCACAAAAGCCGACCTAGACGGCCCCTCCCTCTGCGCCACCGACCCCTTTGTGGGCGGGCCTACATTTGACGAGGCGGAGGTTACAATGACCGATGCCCCCGGCTTGGGCATCACGGAAATCCCCTGTACAGACTGGTCTTAAATTGCGCATCTTGAGGTAAAATCTCATTATATATTAGGAAAGAAGGCAAAACCATGAAAAAGTTCCGAAGCGTTCTTGCACTGGTACTCGCCCTCACCCTGTGCCTTTCTCTCACCGCCTGCGGCAAAAAACCCGGCGGAGACACCGCCGAAGGTACCCGCAACGAATATAACCGCCTCTACGGCGCAGAGGTCACTACCTTAAACTATCTGGTTACCGGCAACACCAACGACCTGAAAATGTCCGCCAACAACGTGGATTGCCTCGTAGAATACGACCAGTACGGCGTGATGATTCCCTCTCTGGCGGAAAGCTGGGAGCATAACGACGACTACACCGTCTGGACCTTCCACATCCGCCCTGACGTAAAGTGGATGACCGCCGACAGCGAAGAGTACGCCGACGTGACCGCCAACGACTGGGTGTCTGCCGCCAGCTATGTGCTGGATGCCGCCAACGCCTCCGCCACCGAGTACATGTACGACGGCATCGTGAAAAACGCCGCCGACTACTATTCCTACACCGCCTATCTGGTGGAGAGTGAAAACGGCACCCTCACCGTCAACGCCGACGGCGACCCCATCGACGTAGTGGATAAAGTGGACTTCGCCGACGTGGGCGTGAAGGCCGTAGACGACCTGACGCTGGAATACACCATGGAGCAGCCCACCCCCTACTTCCCCTCCGTCCTGTCCTACGCCTCCTATATGCCGGTGTACGGCCCGTTCCTAGAGGAAAAGGGTGCCCAGTTTGGCGTTGACAACTATTCCGTCCTCTATAACGGCGCGTTCATTATGAGCGAGTTTGAGCCGCAAAACCACCGCACCCTGATTAAGAACGAGAAATATTGGGATGTAGAAAACGTATTTTTGGACAAAATGAACTGGATGTTCAACACCTCTGACACAACCCTTGCCCCCGAGTCCTTCCTCCGTGGCGAGGTGGACTGGGCAGAAATCGGCTCCGCCGTCTTAGACGCGTGGATGAACGACCCGGAGAAAAAAGATTTGGTCTGTGCCAGCCGCCCCGATAACTCCTATTCCTATTTCTACGCTTTCAACTTTGAGCCCCGGTTTGACGCGGCCTACGAGCCCGCCAACTGGAATCTGGCAGTGAATAACGAAAACTTCCGCCAGTCCATCCGCCACGGCCTAGACCGCCTGAACGCAAAAATGGTGGATGAACCCTACAATCCCCAGACCCTCATCACCAACACCGTTACCCCCAAGAACTTCGCCATCGGCGCGGGCCTTGACTACACCCAGTACCCCGCCGTGAAGCCCTTTACCGACGGCGACAGTTTCGATGAACAGCTGGCCCTAGAGTTTAAGGACAAAGCCGTCGCCGAACTGACTGCCTTGGGTGCCACCTTCCCCGTAAAAGTGCTCATGCCCTATAACCCCTCCACCTCCAACTGGGATAAGGAATGTCAGGTTGTGGAGCAGCAGCTTGAAAAGCTTTTGGGTGCCGACTATATCGACATCATCGTGGAGGCCGGCCCTGCAAACGGCTTCTTAGGCGAAGTGCGCCGGGGCGGCAAGTTTGCCCTCATGAAGTGCAACTGGGGCGCGGACTACGCAGACCCCCAGACCTGGACCGACCCGTTCAACGCCGGCGGTACCCTGAAAAACAGCTCCTATAACTTCATGTACACCGTGGAAGATGCCGTCATGGCAGGCACCGCCGCCACCAGCAAAACGGCAGATACCCAGAAAATCGTCTCCGATTACGCGGCCCTGCTGAAAACCGCCAAGGGCATCACCAATGACGAGGCCGCCCGTTACACCGCCTTTGCCGAGGCCGAGGCACAGCTTTTAAGTCACGCTATGGTGATTCCCTATTCCGTCTCCTCTGACGGCTATGTGGCCACCCGCACCAACGTCTTTGAGGCGCAGTACGCCCCCTATGGCTTGGCGCTCCAACGCTTTAAGTATCAGCACGTCTATGAGAACCCCATGAGCATGACCGAATTTGACGCGGCCATGAAGACCTGGGACACAGAGCGGGCCGCCGCCATCGCAAAGGCAAAGTAATAAACGCTACTACAAAGATTGCAGCGGGGGAGAACCTCCCCCGCTGCTTTCCCATCAAATCCTTGCACAATCCCTTCAAAGGAGGTACCCGCCTATGATAAAGTATATCCTAAAACGTCTTGCCCGCTCTGCGGTGACGCTTTTCATCATTATTACGATTGTGTTTTCCCTTCTGCGGCTCATGCCCACAGAGGGTTACTTTCAGAACTATGAAAAGCTCAGTGAGACGCAAATCCGCGTGGGTCTGCAGCAGATGGGTCTTACCGACCCCCTGCCCAAGCAGCTGCTGCGCTTTTATCAAGGTGCTCTGAAGGGGGACTTTGGCGTGTCCCATAAATACCGCATGGGTGCGCCTGTCACCGAGATTATCGCGAAAAAAATCCCCGTATCCTTAAAAATGGGACTGACCTCCGTTGCCATCGCCCTTGCGGTGGGTCTGCCGTTGGGCATTTGGATGGCCCGGAGCACCACCACCAAGCGGAAAATCGGCGACAAGGTGGGAACGGTGTTCATCGTCCTCATTCAGGCCATTCCGGCGGCGGTGTACTATCTGTTCATCCAGTTCTACGGGACAGATTTGTTCGGCCTGCCCATGCGCTTTTCCGCCGGTAGGCCGGAATCTTGGATTCTCCCCGTCCTGTCTCTGGCACTGGGAAATATCGCCTACTACGCCATGTGGCTGCGGCGGTACATGGTAGACGAGGCCAACAAGGACTATGTGAAGCTGGCACGGGCCAAGGGTGTCCCCGGCGGACAAATTTCCGCAAAGCACGTTTTCCGAAACGCCTTTGTGCCGCTGGTGCAGTTCATCCCCAACTCCATTTTATTCACCCTCATGGGGTCTCTCTATGTGGAATCCCTCTACTCTGTCCCCGGCATGGGTGGCCTCTTGGTCAGCGTCATTCAGACCCAGGATAACACCATGGTGCAGGCTCTGGTGCTCCTCTACGCCGGCATCAGTATTTTAGGGCTCCTGTTCGGCGATATTTTGATGGCACTGGTGGACCCCCGCATCAGTCTCACCCGAAAGGAGGGCGCGCGGTAATGGGCTTATTTCGTTACAAAGACCACAAAACCCAGCAGCTTGCCGATGCCCTCTCTAAGGCTCCCACCCTCTCTGAGGAGGAGAAATTTCAGTTTGCCGACTACGACCCCTCCGCCGGCGAGCGGGGCGGTTACTCCAACTACTCCTACTGGGGTGCCACCATCCGGGTGTTTCTGAAAAACAAGGTGGCGGTGTTCTTCCTCTGCGTCATTGTGGCGACACTGCTGTTCACCTTCCTCCAGCCCTATCTGCCGGGCCAAAAAGAGGCGGACGTGATCTATATGGACCCCATCACCGGCCAGCGGGCCACCAATGTAGCCCCCAACGACGAGTATATTTTCGGCACCAACGACATCGGCCAGGATATGTGGAGCCAAATTTGGGCAGGTACCCGCACCTCACTGGGTATCGGCTTTGCCGTGGCCTGCGTGGAGGCACTGCTGGGCGTTCTGGTGGGTGTCCTGTGGGGCTACGTCCGCAAGCTGGACTTTTTCTTCACGGAACTCTACAATATTTTCGATAACGTCCCCCAAACGCTGGTTTTAATCATCATTTCCTATATTTTGCGGCCCGGCATCGGCACCATGATTTTCGCCATGTGCCTTACCTCGTGGCTGGCGACCGCCCGATTTGTCCGCAACCAAATTGTCATTATCCGTGACCGGGACTACAACCTAGCCTCCCGCTGTCTGGGTACCGGCACTGGGCGGATTATCGGCAAAAACCTGCTCCCCTATCTGGTGTCCATCATCACCCTCCGCATGGCCTTAGCCATCCCCGCCGCCATCGGCAACGAGGTGTTTATCAACTATATCGGTCTGGGTCTCCCGCCGAAAATTCCGTCCTTAGGCAACCTCATCGAGGCGGGCCGCCGGATTATGATGGAGCCCACCCTGCGGTATCAGCTGATTTTCCCCGTCATTATCCTCTCCATCGTCACCATTTCGTTTTATATCATCGGCAATTCCTTTGCCGATGCCGCCGACCCCAAAAACCACGTCTAAGGAGGTGCCCCCATGAGCGAACCTATTTTATCCGTCCGGGATTTGGACGTGAAATTTACCCTGCGGGGTCAAACCCTCCACGCCATCCGTGGGGTCTCTATGGACGTTTACAAGGGGGAGAGCCTTGCCATCGTGGGGGAGTCCGGCTCCGGCAAAAGCGTTTTTACCAAGACCTTTATGGGCCTTTTAGACTCCAACGGCGCAGTGACTGGCGGCTCCATCACCTACGGCGGCAACGATTTGGCCCAGTATAAGACGGAAAAGCAGTGGCTCACCATTCGGGGCAGAGAAATCGCCATGGTGATGCAGGACCCCATGACCTCCTTAAATCCCCTCAAAACCATCGGCGACCAGATTGCGGAGGCCATCGTGCTCCACCAGCATAAGCACGGCAGTGAGGCCAAACAGGCCGCCTTAGAAATTCTCGCCGACGTGGGCATCACCGAGGGGGAGCGACGCTACAAACAGTACCCCCATGAGTTTTCCGGGGGGATGCGCCAGCGTGTAGTCATCGCCATCGCGGTGGCCTGCCGCCCGAAAATCTTAATCTGTGACGAGCCCACAACGGCACTGGACGTAACCATTCAGGCGCAAATTTTGGGGCTGCTCAAAGACTTGAAAGTCAAATATGACCTCACCACCATCTACATCACCCACGATTTGGGCGTGGTGGCCAACGTTGCCGACCGCATCGCCGTGATGTACGCCGGTGACATCGTGGAAATCGGCACCTGCGAGGAAGTTTTTTACGACCCCAAGCACCCCTACACTTGGGCACTGCTGTCCTCTCTGCCCCAGTTGGGGGTGAAGGGTCAGGATTTGTATTCCATCGAGGGTACCCCACCCAACCTCTTTTACGAGGTCTGCGGCGATGCCTTCGCCGCCCGAAACCCCCAGGCACTGAAGATTGATTTTGCGGAGCGTCCGCCCTATTTTCAGGTGTCACCCACCCACAAAGCCCGGACCTGGCTCCTGGACCCCAGAGCACCCAAGGTAGAGCCGCCGGAACACATCAAAGCCTTGCGAGAACAGGGGGCGAAACGCCATGAGTGAGCGGGAAAAGCTCCTTGAAGTGAAAAATCTCTCCGTCACCTTCGGCACCAAACGCCACAGCTTTACGGCGGTGGACGATGTTTCCTTCGACATTTACCGGGGGGAAACCTTCGGTCTGGTGGGGGAGTCCGGCTCCGGCAAAACCACCATCGGTAGGGCCATTATCCGCATCAACCCCATCTCCGGCGGTGAGGTCACCTTTAAGGGTGACAAAATCAGCGGCAAAATTCCCGGCGACTTGGATAAAGCCGTCACCCGTAGCATCCAAATGATTTTTCAGGACCCCATGGCATCCCTCAACGAGCGTGCCAAAGTGTCCTATATCGTCTCCGAGGGGCTGTATTCCGACGGCAAGCACCACACGGCGGCGGAGATTTCACAAAAGGTGGAGAAGGCTCTCTTAGACGTGGGCCTGCTGCCGGAGTTTGCCAGCCGGTTCCCCCACGAATTTTCCGGCGGTCAGCGTCAGCGCATCGGCATCGCCCGGAGCCTGATTTTAGAGCCGGACTTCATCATCGCCGACGAGCCCATTTCGGCACTGGACGTGTCCATCCGCGCCCAAGTGCTCAACCTCCTGTCCACACTGCAAAAGGAGCGGAATTTAACCTATCTGTTCATCGCCCACGACCTGTCTGTGGTGCGGTTCATCTGCGACAGAATCGCGGTGATTCACAAGGGGAAAATCGTGGAGCTGGCAGAGAGCGAGCAGCTGTTTGGCCCACCCCCTCCACCCCTACACCCGCGCGCTCCTTTCCGCCATTCCCCTCCCCGACCCCATCGCGGAAAAGTCCAAAAAGCTGCTGATTTACGACCCCTCTCAGCATGACTACGACAAAAACCCGCCCCAGTGGACGGAAATCGAGCCGGGCCACCATATTTTGGCAAATACCAGAGAGCTTGCAGAGTACCGCAAACTGTTATAACGAAACCACAAAGAGAAATGAGATGCCAAAATGACCGTAGACCAGCTGAAAAAGCAGTTAGACCGTGAAATTGACAAATTCCCCGCCGAAGTCTCCGTCCTGCTGACGGATTTGACCTCCGGCGAGGTGCGCTATGCCCACGCGCCGGAAACCCAGGTGGTCTCCGCCTCCACCATCAAGCTGGCGATTTTGCTCACAGCCCTAGACCAAGTGGCCCAGGGCACCCGCAAACTCTCCGATGAGCTTGAGGTTTTGCCGGAGGACATTTTGCCCGACACCGCCGTCTTTGAGCGTGGAATTTCCACCTACACCCTCTGGGAACTGCTCTACTGGATGATTACCGTCAGCGATAACACCGCCACCAACACCGTCCTCGACCTGCTGGGCTTTGACCGGGTGAACGCTTACGCCCGGGACATTTTGGGCCTGCAAAGCACCCTCTGCCGCCGCAAAATGCTGGACTTTGATGCCATCAAAGAGGGCCGCAACAACTATACCTCCGCCGCCGACCAGTACGTCATGTACCACGCCCTTTATAGCGGCAAAATTCTCACCCCCAAGCTGCGTACCACCGCCCTGAACATTCTCCGCCGTCAGCGGTGCAACGACGCGTTCCTGCGGTATATTGCAGACCCTGTGACGGTGGCGCATAAGACCGGCGGGCTGGACTTTTTGGCCCACGATGCCGGGGTGTTCGAGTTGCCCGGCCACCCCTATTATCTGGGTGTGTTTACCTGGAACGGCCCCTCCAAGGAGGGGGACCCCACCCAAAAGCAGTTCATCGGGAGACTGGCGAAAGCGGTCTACGAGACTTACAATCCATAAAGGAGCGACGTTATGAACGGAATTATCATCACCACCACCGCACCCCTCCAGCTCCGCCCCTCCCGTTGCTGTGAGCTGGCGGACGAGGCACTGTTCGGCTGGACCGTGCAGGTGCTGGAAGCCCCCTGCGCCGGCTGGTATAAAGTCCGCACCCACTATGGCTACGAGGGCTACGTCCCCGCCGAAAGCCTCTCCATGGGCGACGGCAACGCACAAAGGTGGGCG
>JAVXKN010000026.1:0-12001 GCA_036647315.1 Oscillospiraceae bacterium
TTTTAAGGATACCCAGCCTGTGTGCGTCCAGCAGGGGGCCGGCATGGTGGTGATGAAGTCCACCCATGACCGGGAGCAGGCGGCGGTGGAATTCCTCAAATGGTTCACGGAGCCGAAGCAGAATCTGCGGTTTGCCAGTGGCTCCGGCTATCTCCCCGTCACCTTAGCCGCCAGCCAGCCGGAGGCCATTTTGGAGAGTCTGACTGCCCAGGGAACCCATTTGTACCCCGTGCTGGAGGACAGCATCAAGCTGGGTGTGGAGATGTGCGGAACCTATACACTTTACACCACCCCGCCCTTTGAAAACGGCTATGCCGCCCGTGTTGTCGCCGATAAGTCCATGGAGAAAAAGGCGGAGGCGGACAGAGTGGTGGTACAGCAGCTTTTGGCGGAGGGCATGACCCTTGCGGACGCGGTAGCCGCCGTCAATACCGATGAAAACTTTAACGCCTGGTGCGTGGACTTCCAAGCGGCATTGGAGGAGGCCCTAAAGGGCTAATTGCGAAAGAAAAACAAGGAGGTGAAAGGCGTGGGACTGATGATGCATTACGAACGGGGAAAGTCGATTTTCCGTCGGATGATGGCACTGCTGATGGCCATTTTGCTGGTGCAGATGGGTGTCTACCTCCTAGTGTTTATCAAGGGCGGCGTGGTGGGGCAGACGGAGAAAAACGCCTTTTCCATCCTCTCCGAACGTACCGCAAATCGCCAGCTCTATCTGAAAAATGAAATGCTCCAGCGGTGGGCGAACACCCGGGAGTGCGAGAGCGAAATCCTGGAGGATGTTGCGGCTATTTTGCAGCGGGAGAACATCACCGCCGCCCAGCTGAAAAGTGACCCCCGGCTGTGCAAGGAACTCGTCGCCATCGCCGCCCCTCAAGTGACGGAAATGCTCCGCCGCAACGGTGTCAACGGCGCGTTTTTGGTGCTGGACTGCCCCAATGAGGAGCAGAATTACCCCGGGTTTTACGTCAGAGATTACGACCCCACCAGCTATTCAGAGGATAATGGCGACCTGCTTTTGGAGCGGGGGCTACCCATTACCGCCCGCAATAACGGCATTGCCATGGATAGCTATTGGAGTCCGTTTTTCCATCTGGAAAATGCCAAAGTGCCGGACAACCAGTTTTATTTTGCACCGCTAAGTGCTGTCAAAAACCAGAGCATGGGCAATCGTAACAATGCTTACTATTACCGCTGGAGCGAGCCCTTCCGCCTCTCCGCCATGGATCGGGAAGTGGTGGCCTATTCCCTGCCGCTCATTGGTGAGGATGGCACGGTGCTGGGCGTTTTGGGCATTGACTTAACCGTGGACTATTTGTCAAGTCTGCTCCGTTACGAAGAACTGAATACCGATAAAGCGGGTGCCTACTATTTGGGCATTACCCGTGACGGCGGCGAAAGCTATACAACGGTGGCCTCCAACGGCCCCAGCTTCCGTGCGTTTTTTGGTGTGCCGGAAACGCTCAGCACCACCCCTGACCCCCAAGAGGGCATTGTACGGATTCAAGGCGCGGAAAACGGCGGAGGGCGGCGGTTCTATGCCGCCGTGCGCCCCATGGCCCTCTATAATGGCAATACCCCCTTTGCAGGGGACCAGTGGGCTCTGCTGGGCATTTTGGACAGCACCCATCTGCTGCAATTCCCCCGTTATGTGGAGATTCTGATTTTCATTTCAGCCGCTGTGTCCTTAACTCTGGGCGTGGGGCTGCTTCTCTTAGCGGCCCGCTCCCTGACGGTACCCATTACAGATCTGGTGGAGCACCTTCACCGCTCTGACCCCAACAAGCCTATCCGGCTTCACCGCATCCACATTAGCGAGATAGATACCCTCACGGAGGCCATTGAAAACCTCTCCAATGCCGCCGCGGAATCCGCCTCCCGCATCTCTAAAATCATCAACATGGCCCATATTCCCCTAGGCGTATTTGAGTACCAGCGGGAGACCGGGCAGGTGTTCTGCAGCCGCAGTTTCTACGGCGTTTTGGACTGGGAGTTGCCCCCCGCTTCGGAGGAGGACGACGAGGATACCGGGGATAGCTATATGCCCATCGAGGTGTTTCAGGAAAAACTGCGTAATACCTTGCAGGTTCAGGACGAGTCGGGTGAGCCGATATTCTATATGCCCCACGCAACGGGCGGGGGACGCTGGGTGCAGCTGTTTTATCGTGAGGAAGCCCAGTCGGTGCTGGGCGCGTTCTTAGACGTGACCCACGACATGGAGGCCAAGCGAAAAATCGAGTACGAGCGGGACTATGACGTGCTCACCGACCTCTACAATCGCCGTGCCTTCGATATGCGGGTGGAGTCGCTGTTCAGCGAGGCCCACAAGAGCGAATTGGGTGTGGCGGCACTGATGATGTTCGATTTAGATAACCTCAAATATGTGAACGATACCTACGGCCACGACTACGGCGACCGCTATATTCAGGCCTTCGCAAAAAGTCTCAACTTTTTCAGCCAGCACAGGGCTCTGGTGGGCCGCCGTTCCGGCGACGAGTTTAACGTTCTTCTCTACGGCTACGAGGACAAGAAAGATTTGCGCCTGTGTACCGATGACTTCTGGGCAGCCACCGAAAAAAACACCATTATTCTGCCGGGTGGTGACACCATCCGTGTCCGGGCCTCCGGCGGTCTGGCGTGGTACCCGGAAAACGCCAATACCTACGATGAACTGATGCGTCTGGCGGACTTTGCCATGTACAATATTAAGCATACCGTCAAGGGTGCCCTCCAGGAATTTGACCGCTCCACCTATGAGGAAAAATCTATTTTACTCCACGGTCAGGACGCCCTCAACCGCCTCATAGACGGCAAGCTGGTGCGGTACGCCCTCCAACCCATTGTCTCCGCCAAGGACGGCAGCCTGTACGGCTACGAGATGCTCATGCGGCCCTCCGTGGCGCAGCTGGAGGATTTGTCACAGCTCTTTCAGCTGGCAAAGGCCCAGTCTAAGCTGCAGCAGATTGAGATTCTCACCTGGTATGAATCCCTCCGTACCTTTGAGGGGCTTATGGAGAGCGGGAAAATTGCCCCAGGTGCCCATGTGTTCATCAACTCCATCGGCAATCAGAGCCTGCCCCTGCGGGACCTCAGCCATTTAGAGGCGACCTTCCCGGAACTGCTATCCAATATCGTCATTGAAATTACCGAGGGGGAGGATGCCGGCTGTAATGCCACTAAGTTTAAGCAGGATATCGCCAACCGCTGGGGTGCGCAAATCGCCATCGACGACTTCGGCACCGGCTTTAACAGCGAGGGCGTCCTCATTGATACCCGTCCCAATCTGGTGAAAATCGACATCTCCCTAGTGCGGGACATTGACAAAAATGTGGACAAGCTGGCGCTGGTGCAGAACCTGCTCCACTACGCCAAGGGCCGCAATATCGCGGTGCTGGCAGAGGGCGTGGAGACCCGGGCGGAGCTGGATACCCTCATCGCCTGCGGCATAGACTACATTCAGGGGTACTATGTGGCGCTACCCATGTTTGAGGTGATGCCCATTCGGGACGAGGTGGTGCAGGAGATTCAGAACTACAACCGCCTCTGCAAGGAGCAGGCGGAGCAGGACAATTTGCCCCAGCCTACCAACTGGCGTGAAGACAAAAGCGAGTAAAAACCGAGGGGTCAATCGCCCCTGAATTATAGGAGAAAGTACGCAATGACAGACCGATTCCAAAAATCCATCAACACGCTGGAACTGCCCAAGGTCTTGGCACTGCTGTCAGAGCAGGCAGTCACCGAGGAGGGCAAAGCCCGCGCATCGGACCTCACCCCGTCTATCGACAGGGAGGAGGTCCGCCGCCGTCTGGCGGAGACCTCCGCGGCCTTTCGGCTTTTAACCCTCAAGGGAACCCCCTCCCTCTCCGGCGTGCGCCCGGTGGGTGCCGCATTGCAGCGGGCAGACCGGGGGGGCACCCTCAACACCCGGGAACTATTGGATATTGCCGGGGTGCTTCAGTGCGCCCGCAACGCCAAGGAATACGGCGAGGGGGCGGACGGCGGTGTTATCGACCACTTTTTCCGCAGTCTCACCCCCAACAAATTTCTGGAGGAAAAAATCACCGGCACCATTGTGGGGGAGGACGAAATTTCCGACTCCGCCTCTACGTTATTGGCGGATATTCGCCGCCATATGCGGGCCACAGCCTCCAAGGTCCGTGACATTCTCAACAAGCTCATCGCCTCCAACCAGTCCAAATATCTGCAGGAGTCCATCATCACCATGCGGTCAGACCGCTATGTGGTCCCTGTGAAAGCCGAGCACAAAAACGAGGTGCCCGGTCTGGTGCACGATGTCTCCGGCTCCGGCGGCACGTTTTTCATCGAGCCCATGGGGGTGGTGAAGGCCAACAACGAACTGCGGGAGTTGCAGGCCGACGAAAAGAAGGAAATTGAGCGGATTTTGGCGGAACTCTCCGCCGAGGCGGCGAATTTCAAGGAGGACATTTCTCAAGACTACGATATGCTGGTGCTACTGGACGGCATCTTTGCCCGTGCGAAATTGTCCTCTAAAATGAACGGCATGGAGCCGAAAATCGGGGAGCACAAGCTCCTTCTGCGCCGTGCCCGCCACCCGCTACTGGACCCGAAAACCGCCGTGGCAAACGATTTGATGCTGGGGGGCGACTTCGACACCCTAGTCATCACCGGCCCCAACACCGGCGGCAAAACCGTCACCCTGAAAACCCTGGGACTGCTCACGCTGATGGCCCAGTGCGGTCTGCATATTCCCGCCGCAGACGGCAGTGAGGTGGCGATTTTCAGCAGCGTCCTGGCGGACGTGGGGGACGAGCAGTCCATCGCCCAGAACCTCTCCACCTTCTCCTCCCACATGACGAATATCGTGGGCATTTTGGAGGAGGCGGACTGCAATTCTCTGGTGCTCTTCGACGAGTTGGGCGCGGGCACCGACCCCATTGAGGGTGCGGCACTGGCGGCGGCAATCATCGAAGAATCGAGAAAGCGGGGGGCATTGGTAGCCGCCACCACCCACTACGCGGAGTTGAAGGTCTACGCCATGACTACCCCCGGGGCCTGTAACGCCTCCTGCGAATTCGACGTGGAGACGTTGGCCCCCACCTACAAGCTTTTAATCGGCATCCCCGGCAAAAGTAATGCCTTCGCCATCTCCAAGCGTCTGGGTCTGTCCGATGCCGTCATTGAAAAGGCGGCGGAGCGGGTCACGGCGGAAAACGTGCGGTTTGAGGACGTTTTAACCCAGCTGGATGTCCAGCGTCAGGCCATGGAACGGGAAAAGCTGGCGGCGGCAAAGCTGCGACTGGAGATGGAGGAGTCCGCCAAGGTTGCGGGGGAGTACCGCGCCCGCATCGAGGAGGAAAAGGCCAAGGCCCGAGAAAAGGCCAATGCCGAGGCGCGGCAGATTTTGGACGATGCCCGCCGTGCCGCCGACGAGACCTTCGCCGAGCTGAACAAAATGCGCCGTCAGCAGCAGAAAAACGCCGACTTCCAAGAGATGAACGACACCCGCACAGGCCTGCGGCACCGCTTAAACGAGGCGGAAAACGCCTTGGATAAAGCCCCGGAAATTCCGGTGCCCCCCATGGTGCGCCCCGCGGTAGTGGGGGATACGGTGCAGCTGGTGTCCATGGGCACCCAAGCCACCGTCCTGTCGGTGAACAAAGACGGAGCCTTGCAGTTGCAGGCAGGCATTTTGAAAATTTCCGCCAAGCAGGAGGAAGTCCGGGTGGTGGAAGGGGAGACCCAGAGCCAAAAGGATGCCAAAAAGTTTATCGCCCACACAGAGCACAAGCTGCGCAGTCTGGGCGCGTCCCCGGAGCTGGACTTGCGTGGCATGATGGCGGACGAGGCCGAGCGGGCGGTAGATTTGTTTTTGGATAACGCCATGATGGGCAACTTAGAAACCGTCCGCATTATCCACGGCAAGGGGACAGGTGCCCTGCGCAAAGCGGTGGGCATCAAGCTGAAAAGCTGTAAGACGGTAAAGTCCTTTCGACTGGGCGGCTACGGCGAGGGGGATAACGGCGTCACCATTGTGACGCTAAAGTAGGTGCCGAAAGTGCCCTTTTCTGGGAATTTTGACGAATACGTCTTGAACCTTGTGAAAATGTCCATGGAAAATCGATGAATTTGTGTAAAATGCCATTGACGAGTTCATGTAAATTTGGTATCCTATAAGCACAACGGAATGCTATTTTGATTGTAGGGGGAACTGCAATGTTTATGAAAGAAGCCGTGGTGAATAATCAGGTCGGTCTGCACGCCAGACCTGCCACATTTTTTATTCAGAAGGCAAATGAGTTTAAGAGTTCTATTTGGGTAGAAAAGGACGAGCGTCGTGTCAACGCCAAGAGCCTGCTGGGCGTTTTGTCCCTGGGCATCGTGAAGGGCACCTCTGTGAGCCTGATTGCCGACGGCCCTGACGAGAAGGAAGCAGTTGAGGCCCTGGCCGAGCTGATTTCCTCCGATTTCAGCGAATAAATTGCACTGAAAAAGACGCCGCTTTTGCGGCGTCTTTTTTGTTGCCCATTCCCCGCCGGTTTGGGTAGATATTCCCCGGCGAATATGTTAAAATGGGAAAAACAACGGGGGAGGCGGCAGGTTTGACATTTGACGAACTGAAAGAAAAGGCACATTCCCTGCCCTTAAAGCCCGGGGTTTACATCATGCAAAACGCGGAGAACGTGGTCATCTATGTAGGCAAGGCCAAGGCACTGAAAAATCGGGTGTCCCAATACTTTGCGGATTTGGCCTCCCACACGGAAAAGACCCGCGCCATGGTGTCTAACATCGACCACTTCGACGTGATTATCGCCGACTCTGAATTTGAGGCTCTGGTGCTGGAATGTTCCCTCATCAAGCGTCACCAGCCCCATTACAATATTTTACTCAAGGACGACAAGGGGTACCCCTACCTCCGCCTGACGGTGAACGACCGCTACCCCCGCTTTTCTCTTGCAGGCAGGGTGGCGGACGACGGCGCGCGGTATTTTGGCCCCTACGGCAGTCGGGGCAGCAGTCAAGGAATTATCGACGCTCTGCGTCAGGCCCTCAAGCTCCCCTCCTGCAACCGCAAATTTCCCCGTGACATCGGCAAAGAGCGGCCCTGCCTCAACTACCACATGGGCAAGTGCGACGGCTACTGCCGTCCGGACATGGACCAGAGTCGCTACGGCGAGGCCATTGGACAGGCGGTGCGCCTGCTGGACGGGAAAATGGGCGAGGTGGTGGAGGACTTGACGGCGGAGATGAACGAGGCCGCCGAAAATCTGCGCTTTGAGGCCGCCGCCGCGTTGCGTGACAAGCTCCACGCCCTAGAACTCCTCTCCAAACGGCAAAAGGTGGTGGGCAGGCTTGCGGACACCGACGTGGTGGGCTACTACCGTGGAGACGCGAAAAGTGCCTGGGTGGTGCTCCACTATGTGGAGGGAGAACTGGCCGCCAAGGATTTAGAGGTCTTTGAAAACCCCTTAGAGGAGACGGAGGACGAGGCGGTTTCCGCCTTAGTCCGTGAATATTACGGCGAGCGGGGAGATTTGCCAAAGCAAATTCTCCTCCCCTGCGACATCGGGGACGACGTGCCCCTCATGCGGCTTTTTTTCGAGCACGGAGGCCATCGGGTGGAACTGTTAACCCCACAGCGGGGGGCCAAGGTGGAGCTGATTCGTCTGGCGAATACCAATGCCCAAGAGGAAGTGGTCCGCGTCACCACCCGGGAGGAGCGGCAGTCCAAGCTGCTGGAGTTGCTGGGAAAACTTTTGGGTCTGGAAAAGCCCCCTATTCGCATCGAGGCCTACGACATTTCCAACACCGGCGCGTCGGACATTGTGGCCTCCATGACGGTGTTTGAAAACGCCAAACCCCGGAAAAAGGACTACCGCCATTTCAAAATCCGTGACGTCACCGGCCACCCCGACGATTACCACTCCATGGAGGAGGTCTTGACCCGCCGTTTCAGCCGCTATTTGGAGGGGGACGAAAAATTCGGCGCGCTGCCGGATTTGCTCCTCATCGACGGCGGGGACACCCACGCGGCGGTGGCGGAGCGGGTGCTGGAAACGTTGGGTCTCTCCATCCCCATTTATGGCATGGTGAAGGACGACAGGCACCGCACCCGGGCACTGATTACCGCGGGCGGTCGTGAAATTAGTATCTCCGGCACCCCGGCACTCTTCGCCCTCATCGGGCAGATTCAGGAGGAGACCCACCGGTTCGCCATCACCTTCCACCGGCTCCAGCGGCAGAAAACCATGCAGGGCTCGGTGCTGGACAACATCGAGGGGGTGGGCAAAAAACGGCGAGCCGACCTGTTAAAGCACTACAAAAGCGTGAAAAACATCAAAGCGTCCAGTCAAGCGGAACTGGAAACGGTGGTGCCCAAGGACGTGGCCGCCAAGATTTACAATTATTTTAAGGAGGACAGCAAATGAGAATCATTGCAGGGACAGGCCGAGGCCGCAAGCTGAGGGAGCTGCCGGGGCTGGACACCCGCCCCACCACCGATCGGGTGAAGGAGTCCATTTTTAATATCATCCAGTTTGACATTGAAGGCCGCCGCATTTTGGATTTGTTCGGCGGCACAGGGCAGATGGGCATTGAGGCCCTTTCCCGGGGGGCTGCCGCCGCGGTTTTCTGCGACACCTCCGCCGAGCCGGTGGGCATTATCCGTGAAAATTTGTCTGTGACGGGCTACGCCCCTCTGTGCGAGGTCTATCAGCGGGACGCAATCGCCTACCTCATGGGCAAGCCGGGGAAATTTGACGTGGTGTTTTTAGACCCCCCCTACGCCTCTGATTTATTGGAATCCGCCCTCAATGCGATAGCTGTAATTGACATTGTGTCGGAAAATGGTATAATCGTCTGTGAAAGCAGTTTGGAGAGCGTTCTCCCACAGCTGCCCGCTCCCTATGAGATGGGCAAGCAGTACCGCTACGGCAAAATCAAGGTCACTCTGTACCGGCGTATGGCGAAGTAAGCTGCGCGGTTAGGCAGGGATGGCATCTATTGGGAGCGTGCCTATGAAGACGGCAATTTACCCCGGCAGCTTCGACCCCATCACCCTAGGGCATCTGAACATCATCAAGCGTGCCGCCATGTGTTTCGACCGCGTGGTGGTCTGCGTCATGGCAAATTCCGAAAAGGACGATGGCCTTTTCACCCCGGAGGAGCGGGTAGAGCTCATTCACCGGGTGATACAAAAGCTGCCCAACGTAGAGGTAGACCAGTTTACCGGCCTTGTCTCCGAATACGCCAAGACCAAAAAAGCCTGTACCATCGTCAAGGGCCTCCGTGCCATCTCCGACTACGAAAAAGAGGTTCAGATGGCACTGATTAACCGCAAATTAAACCCCCGCCTGGACACCATGTTCCTCCCCTCCGGCGCGAAATATACCCATTTAAGTTCCAGTGTTGTGAAAGAAATGGCATGGTACGGCGCAGATTTAACGGATTTTGTCCCCCGCGAGATTATTGAAGACTTAAAAGAAAAGATGAATGGCAGGAGGAATGGCTGATGGCTAGCGGCGTAGAAGAATTACTGGATATGATCTATGAGATGGTAGACGAGGCAAAGGGTGTCCCCCTCAGTGGCGATAAATGTATGGTGGAGCGGGATAAGGCTCTGGACATTTTGGACGATATCCGTGCCCAATTCCCGGTGGAATTCGCAGAGGCGCGGAAACTCCTGTCCACCCGCAACGATTACTTAGCCTCTGCCAAGCGCGAGGCGGAGCTCATCCGCAAGCAGGCGGAGGAGCAGGCCAAGCAGATGGTGGGCCAAAACGAGCTGATGAGCCAGGCCAAGCAGCGGTCTACCGATATCGTCCATCAGGCGGAGGAGCAGGCAAAAGAGCTGCGCCGTGCCGCCAATGAGTACTGCGACGATGCTCTCCGCCGCACCGAAGAGGCCGTTGGCGAGGCTCACGAAGAAATTGTCCGCTCCCGCTCCCGGTTCCGTGCCGCCGCCGGCGGCACCGCGGCACCCACAACCACAGGCCGTCCCATGTTTGACGTGGAGACCGAGGAGTAGCACATATAGCATCAAAACAGCACCAGACATACTACAAACTGTATTTATCAAAAAACCGTCGCTGAGAGCGGCGGTTTTTTGTTGCCGTTTTGTAATAGAACAGCCGTTTTAGTTTCCACATTCACCGAATTCATCTGAAAAAAATGGCTGTTCTTACACAAATAATTGCAAAAAAAGACTTGCTTTTTGTGCGCAATACATCTATACTAAGTCTACAAGGTGGAGCGAAATGGAGCAGAAGGGTGTCTTAGACCACCAAAGTGGAGGAGATGAGCGGTTTGGTGAGCGTGACTGGAACCTATGAACACAGCGTAGATGCCAAGGGCCGTCTGTTTCTCCCCGCCAAATTGCAAAAAGAATTGGGCCCTGTCTGCTACCTCACAATGGGCGTGGACGAGTGCCTTGCCATCTACCCGGAGGAGAGTTGGAAACTGTTTACCGAGAAGTTCGCCTCCCTCCCCATGGTCCAGTCCCGGGTGATGCGCCCGATTTTCTCCAACGCCGTCAAATGTGAGCCGGACAGCCAGGGCCGTATCTCCATCCCCCAGCGTCTGCGCCAGTATGCGGGTCTCAGCAAAGATGTGGTGGTTATCGGTGTCCACAATCGTGCTGAAATCTGGGATGCCGCCGTGTGGCACGAAAACGACGAGGACATGACACCGGAGAAGATGAAAGCCCTGATGGCCCAGCTGGACTTCTAAGATGGAAGAAAAAACAAACTTTTCCCACAAGCCGGTCCTGTTGCAGGAGTGTATTGATGGGCTTGCCATTCGCCCCGACGGGATTTATGTGGATGGCACCTTAGGCCGCGCAGGCCACTCGATTGAGATTGCAAAAAAACTCACCACCGGCCACCTCTACTGCATTGACCGTGACGGTGCCGCCCTAGAGGCCGCCCCCGGTCGACTGGGCAGTCTGATGAACAAAGTCACCCTCCTCCGTGGTAACTTTTCCGATTTGGAGGCTCTGCTGAAGAGCGCGGGGGTTTCCGGTGTGGATGGGATGCTCTTTGACTTAGGTGTTTCCTCCCCCCAGCTGGACGATGCCTCCCGGGGCTTTTCCTATATGCAGGATGCACCCCTTGATATGCGGATGGACGAATCCGCACCCTTAACGGCCTGGGACGTTGTGAACACCTGGCCCTTTGAGGAGCTACGGCGCATTTTAACCCAGTACGGCGAGGAGCGGTACGCCCACTCCATCGCCAACGAGATTGTCCACCGCCGCATGGAAAAACCCATTGAGACAACCTTAGAACTGGTAGATGCCATCCGGGCCGCCATGCCCGCCGCCGCCCTCCGCGAAAAGGGCCACCCCGCCAAGCGCAGTTTTCAGGGTATCCGCATCGCGGTGAACGACGAGCTTACCGCCGTGTCCGATATGATACAGTCCGCGGTGCCCCTCCTCCATACCGGGGGCCGTCTGGCAGTGATTTCCTTCCACTCCTTAGAGGATAGATTGGTGAAAAACGGACTGGCCGAATTCGCCAAGGGCTGCACCTGTCCCCCCAATTTCCCCGTCTGCGTCTGTGGCAAAAAGCCTGTTGTAAAACTCATTACCCGCAAGCCCATCACCTCAACGGAGGAAGAACTTGTGGAAAACCCCAGGGCACGCAGTGCCAAGCTGCGGGTGGCTGAAAAAATTTAATTGCTTATAAAAAGGACGTGTCAATATGGCAGAGGCAGTCAAACGCAGAACCCAATATGAGACCTATGGCAGCGTGGCCTATGATCCCGCCTATGCACCCCGTCGGGAAGACCGTCCTGAAAGCCGCCCCCTGGTACGCCCTCGTGAGCGGGTATCGGCACGGCCCCGCGCCGTGGTGCGTGAGGCGGGTAGCGTGTCTCTGTTTGGTATCGTGGGCGGAGTGGCTGTTTTCGTCTGTGCTGTGCTGTTACTGCTGTGCTATGTTCAGCTTACCACAACCGGCGACAGCATTGTGGAACTGCGGAGCGAACTGACGTCCTTGGAGGACACCCACAAAAAACTGCT
>JAVXKN010000027.1:0-11649 GCA_036647315.1 Oscillospiraceae bacterium
GGGGGTTTTCCGGCGCAACCCCTACCAGAGGCCCCTCTTCAACGGGAATATCAATGCTGTTGCGTGACAAGGGACTTTGCTTTACAGATGCTGATATATCAGAGGTAACAGCCGCTGTACTGCGTGGAGAAACCGTTTCCCGCTCCGGTGCCGGCTCCGGCTCATATGCGGGATGGGGACGGCTACGAATTTTATCCACAATCTGGACAATGGTGCGGTTTAAGGCAAAGAGCAGCATGAAAAGGCTCCCCACAATAAAGACCACCGCGGTGCCCACCTTGCTGAAAATCTGCACAAAGGAGATGGAAAGCAGTCCGCTTAAAACGCCGCCGCTTTCCAGCGCGATACCGCTTTTCCAAAGCTGTGGCACCATCTCCACGGCCCAAGGGTACGCGCCTTTGGACAAAAACAGGTGGAGAATGGCACCCATCATCAGGGGGAGCAGCAGGGTGCACCACATCCGCAGTCGCACAGGCCGGCCCCGGTGGAAGGCCAAAATGTAGCAGCAGAGGAGGAGCAGGGGGGGCACGAACCAAAAGCCGTACCCGAAAAGCCCCTTTAGCCCGGTGCCGAAAATGTGGATGAACCAGGCATCGGTTTGGAAGTAGCCCAGTGCCGCAAAAAACGCCAAAAACAGGCACACAACGGCACCGATTTCCCGGCGGAAGGGCCGTGCCCCTGTGGGTTTTTTGGCACTGCTGCTCTTCGACGGCGCGCGTTTGCGGGTGTCTTTATGACTGTCAGAGCGACTGCGCCCAGAGGCAGTATTTTTCTTTTGTGCGGTTGCCATGGTATATCAAATCCTTTCAGGGAAATGTACATAAAATAACATAATATAGTGTATCACAACAAGGCGAAAAGTGCCACTACTTTTTCCGAATACTCCCATCAAACTCGCCCTTGCCCCAAAGAGGGAAAAATGGTACAATTTGACCATACGCAAAAATGAAGGAGAACACACTATGACTGAACACAATCACTGCGGCTGCGGCTGCGAGGATCACCACGACCACGTCCACCATGAGGAGCACCACGACCACTGCGGTTGCGGCTGTGAGGACCACGAGCACCACCACGCCCCCCATCCCCACGACAAGGCCGTTACGGAAAATCAGGCCGCCTTTCTCCGCCAGCTGTTCGGGTACAAATCCCTGCCGGTGGCGCGTTATGTGGTGAAAAGCACCGTAGAGGAGAGCTTTATGTCTGTGGCTCTGGCCCCTGTGTTTATCCGCTCTGTCGGGGACGATATGGGAACGGTCAAGGAGGCGGGCGCCTTTCTGAAAACCATGGCCGAGGCCGATTTAATCACGCTGGACTACGATATTCCCATCAGCGACTACCCCTACGACGAGTACAAAAACGCCGCCCTTTTTGCCCACTTTACGGAGACCGTCCTTGCCGGCGCAAAGCGTCCCGGCTTTTTGGGGGACACCGCCACCCAGGAACTGGGCAGTATCGTGCTCACCGATTTCGGCCTCACAGCCATCGGTGAATAAGTAGCAAATGGAACGTGTTTCGGAAAGAGTCGTGGAACTGCCCGGCGGCGGCAGTGTCACCGTCACAGTGACCCGAAAAAAGATGAAAACCTGTCGTCTGAAAGTTTCCGCCACCGGCGCGGTGACGCTTTCCGTCCCACTGAGTACGCCGAGCGACTGGATTTCCCGGTTTTTGTCGGAGCGTTCCGGGTGGATGGAGGCGCGTCTGGCGGAGTGCGCCGCCCACCCGCCTGTCCCCGGTATTGATGCCGTCCAAGACGGCGACCGGGTGCGGTTTTTGGGCGCGCCCCTCCAAATCCGTTGGGAAACCGCGCCCAAAGCCGGGGGAGAGCGGCAGGGGGACACGCTGGTGCTCCGGGGAAAAAGTCGGGAGCAACTGCAGACTTTTTTTGAAAAATGGTGGAAGGCCCGGGCGCAGGAGGTCTTTACCGAGGCGCTTTTCCGGCTCTATCCGCTGATAGGCCAGCCGGACAGGCCGCTGCCCACCCTGAAAACCCGCAAAATGAAAAGCCGTTGGGGCAGCTGCCACACCAAAAACCGTGCCATCAATCTGAACCTGTATCTGCTCCAAGCACCGCAGAGCTGCGTAGATTATGTGGCACTCCATGAATTGGGGCACCTACTGTACCCCAACCACGGCCCCCTGTTCCACGCCTTTATGGACCGCAATATGCCGGACTGGAAACGCCGCAAGGCGCTCCTCACAGCGTCCGTCCGTCTGCCGTAATACAGAGAAATCGCAGGGCGTGATGCCCTGCGATTTTTTTAATAGGGGATGGTTTTCCAAGTGTTTTGCGCGGAAAAATCCGTGTAGAGTGGGTAGTCCGGCGGCAGGAAGGTGAAGAGGATAATGGCCACACCAAGGGCGATGACCAGCAGCAAAAACAGCTCTCCCCATCGGCCCTGCAGCAGCTTTTCCAGCCGTGTGGGCAGCCAAAAGCCCAGTGCCATGGTGACGAGGAACAGGGCGATGTCAAAGACCATCCCCTCGCCGGAAAAGACGATGTGATACAGATACCCGGCAGAGAGCAGCAGGGCAGAGGAGATGAGCAGTGCCAGCATCTGCCCGCCCATGGGCCTACCTTTGTGGATGGCGTAACTGCCCCAGACCAGCAGCGGCCAAAATAGAAGTTTCAGATGTTCCCAGATGCTCTCATTCACCGGCGCAATCAGTGCCGTCAGCACATTGGGGAAAAAATCGTACAGAAAGTGGAGCCCCACACCCACCGCCAAGGCTGCGAAAAACGCCAAAAGGCTACGTCCCAACTGTTTTTCCACAAAAAAGCCCTCCTTGCCCAATTCTGTCTCCAGTATATGCAGGGAACTGTCAAATCATACATAGCATGAATACAGTTGAGTTTCTGCGAAAATCGTGATAAAATACCATAGAATCGTCAAAACTGCAAGGACTAAAGGGGGCCGGAAAAGTGAACGTTATCGAGATGACCCCGCCACGGCTCCCCCAACGCCGTCGGGAGGCCCACAAGGGGGACTTCGGCAGAGTGCATATCATAGCGGGCAGCGTGGGGTACACCGGCGCGCCGGTCTTTGCCGCAAACGCCGCGGTTCGCGGTGGCGCGGGTCTGGTGTTTCTGGGTGTGCCTGAAAAAATCTACCCCATCATTGCTACCAAATGTGACGAGGCCATGCCCTACCCTCTGCCGAAAAACATTGAGGAAATTCTGAAAAAGCTGTCCGATGCCGACGTGCTCCTCCTAGGCCCGGGGCTGGGTCAGAGTAAGCCAACAGAGGTGTTGGTGCTGGAACTGCTGCGAAAGCTGGCCTGTCCCATCGTTCTGGATGCCGACGGCATAAACATCGCCGCAAGGCATATAGATGTGCTAGATGCCCGCGCCGCGCTGACTATTTTAACCCCTCACGCCGGCGAGTTTGCCCGACTGGGTGGCGACCCCAAGGGTGGCGCGGCAGCTGCCGCCGCCTTCGCGGAAAAGCACAACTGCACCCTGGTGCTCAAAGGCCACCGCACCATCACCGCCTACGCCGACGGCACCTTGTACCGCAACACCACCGGCAACCCCGGCATGGCCCGAGGCGGCAGTGGGGACGCATTGGCGGGTCTGATGGCGGCACTGCTTGCCCAAGGGATTCCGCCGGAGACAGCGGTTTGGCTCCACGGTCGGGCCGGCGATTTGGCGGCGGAGGAATTTGGAGAATACGGCATGACCGTGGGGGACCTTATCTCCAAACTGCCCCAAGCACTGAAGGAATGTACCGATATTTCATAGAGGAGGAACCGCCGTGCACAAAGCCCTGTGTGCACTGATGATACCCCTTTTACTGCTCACCGCGTGCGGAAAGCAGTCGGAGGAACAAGAGGCCGAATCCCTGGCGCTCCAAATCCGCACCGAGCTTATCGCCATGACCGCCTGTACGCTGACAGCGGACATTACCGCCGACTACGGACAGCGTGTCTATGATTTCACGCTGAACGTTTCCTACGACAGCACCGCCGGCAGCACCATAACCGTTGTGAAGCCGGAGGCGGTGGCGGGGGTGACGGTGAAAATCGCCGCCGGAAGCACCACCTTAGAATACGACGGCGTGAGCCTTGAAACCGGCCAGCTTGTCTCCAACGGCCTCTCACCTCTGGATGCCCTGCCGGCGTTTCTGGTCTATGCCCGTGAGGGCTTTATGGATACCTGCGGTTATGAGACCCGTGACGGGCAAAACCTGCTGTCCGTCCGCTACCGTGACCCGGAAACCGAGCCGGGGCAGGGGATAGAGGGCGCGCTTTGGTTCGATGTAGCCACCCATCAGCCGGTCTGCGCCGAGCTGTATGACAAAGAAAAACTGGTAATCTCCTGCAAATTTTCTGTATTTGAGAAGGAATGAACGAACATGAACCCATTACAAAAGAGAACCTGGGCGGAAATTAGTCTGGACAATTTGACACACAACTACCGTGTCCTGCGGGAACTGCTCCCCCGGGACTGCAAGTATTTAGGCGTTGTAAAGGCAGACGCTTACGGCCACGGTGCCGTCCGGGTGGCCCGCAAACTGCAGCTACTGGGTGCGGACTATCTGGGCGTTGCCTGTCTGGACGAGGCTTTGGAACTGCGGCACAACGGCATCGGCTCCCCCATCCTGATTCTGGGCCACACCCCGCCGGAATTTGGCGCGGAGCTGCTGGAAAACGACCTGACTCAGACGGTGTTTGACTTAGAAACGGCAAAAAAGCTCTCCACCATCGCCGTAGCTATGAAGAAAAACCTGAAAATCCATGTGAAAGTTGACACCGGCATGAGCCGGTTCGGTTTTCCTTCGGAGAGTGCGGAGGAGCCCATTACGGCCCTGTGCGCCCTGCCGAATTTGAAGGCCGAGGGAATCTTTACCCACTTTGCCAACGCCGACAGCGACGAGGACTACACCATGGCCCAGTTCACCAAATTTTTGGACTTACTGGACAAGCTGGCGGCAAGGGGCATCACCTTTGACATTCGCCATTGCGCCGCCAGTGCCGCCGTGTTAAACTATCCCTGTACCTATCTGGACATGGTGCGCCCCGGCATCGTCCTCTACGGGCACTACCCGGACCCCGCCATGGAGGGGATGACCGATGTGCCCCTCCTGCCGGTGATGACACTGAAAACCCGTGTGGCCTCGGTAAAAACCCTACCAAAGGGCACCAAAATCAGCTACGGCTGCACCCATACGCTGGCGCGGGATAGCCGTGTAGCGGTGCTCACGCTGGGCTACGCCGACGGCTTTTTCCGCAGTCTCTCCGACTGCGCCCATGTGGAAATCGGCGGCAAGCTCTGCCCGGTGTTGGGCCGCGTCTGCATGGATTTGTGCATGGTGGATGTGACAGATGCCGGTGAGGTTGCCCCCGGTAATGAGGCAACTGTTTTCGGACAGAACCTGCCCATTGAGACCCTTGCCGCACAGGCCGGTACCATTCCTTACGAGCTACTCTGCGCCGTTTCCAAGCGGATTCCCCGCTGCTACTAAAAAGCGCAACTCACCCGCCCGCTGCATACAATGCGACAGGGAGAATTTGGGCGCAGTGGCGGCGTGAGGCCGTATTCCATTGTTAATTTCATACGGAAAGGTATAAACCTCGCCGCCCCGTGGGAGAATCATAGTAATCGGTAACCAAGAGCAAATTGCCGGTGACTACAAGCCGCGGAGTGTGAGCAAGTGTGGATAGTAGCGTAAAACGCGGAGACATTTTTTATGCAGACCTGAGCCCGGTGGTGGGCAGTGAGCAGGGCGGCGTGCGGCCTGTACTCATTGTGCAAAACGACACCGGAAATCGGCATAGCCCAACGGTAATCGCCGCGGCGATTACCTCGCAGACAGGAAAGGCCCGCCTGCCGACCCATATTGAGCTGCTGGCCAATCAGTATGGCTTACCTAAAGAATCGGTGGTACTGCTGGAGCAGATACGGACGCTGGACAAAAAACGCCTGCGGGAAAAGATGGGCAGACTGGACGATGACCTGATGGAGCGGGTAGATGCCGCCATTGCCGTCAGCTTCGGCCTGCACGGCGAAACGTTGGTATAACAAGCGTAGGGGTCGCCCACGGGTTGGCCCCTACCATTTATAACGGAGGTTACATATGAAAACGACAAAATTTGCAGCAGGACTTTTGGTGGCGGTGGTGCTCACCGGTGCCGTCACGGCCTACGCCGTCCAAGGCGGGCAGGACGACCCTCTTGTCACCCTGAGCTATCTCACCAAGGTGGTTACGCCCAAGCTGGAGGCCGAAGTCAGCAAGGCGGTAGCCGCCAACGAAAAAGCATTGACGGACAAGCTCAACGCCGCCATTACCGCGGCAGAGCAGAAAATTTTAAGTCAAACCGGCACCGCCAGCCCCACCTTCTCGTCTGTAACGCTGCAGAGCGGCGAGAGCAAAATCGGCGGCAGTGAATATCTGGTGCGGACAGGGAAGGCCCTCTGCGTGGGCAATTTGCTAGACTCCACCGCCGGCACTACGGTAAAAAACGGCAGTGCCCTCACCCGAAACCACCTCTATGTGGCACTGGACGAATTCTCCGGCGTGAAGGCGGCGGAGTATGTGACGCTGATGGTGCGGTAAAGGGCATGGATTATTTTAAGTTAGCGGCTACGGACGACCAAATTCGCGCCATGAGCAGTTTAGGCCTTGCCTATCTGGGTGACGGCGTGTTTGAGGTGATGGTGCGCTCCTGGCTCTGCCTTCACGGCAAGGCCACCTCCGGGAATTTACATAAGGCCGCGCTGCGCTATGTGGCGGCCCCAAAGCAGGCGGAGGCTTCGGCAAAAATATTGCCCCTCCTCACGGAGGAGGAACATGACGTGTTCCGCCGTGGTCGCAACGCCAGCCCCCACAGCGTCCCCAAAGCGGCCAGCCGTGACGAATACGCCACCGCCACCGCGGTGGAGGCCCTGTTTGGCTACCTCTATCTTCAGGGGAAAACCGACCGCTTAAACCAGCTGTTCACCGCCATGATGGAGCCGAACGAAACAGAGGTGACCTAATATGGCTCTGGATTCCATCTGCCTAACAGCGGTTTTGGTAGAGGTCAAAAAGGCCATTTTAGGCGGAAAAATTGATAAAATCTATCAGCCAAGCCGGGATGAACTGGTCTTGGCCATTCGTGGTGCCGGTGCCAATGTGAAGCTGCTCTTATCCGCAAACCCCGGTGCGCCAAGGATTCAGCTGACAGAAACAGTGCGAGAAAACCCGGAGACACCGCCCATGTTCTGTATGCTCCTGCGCAAGCACCTGTTGGCGGCGCGGATTTTGGAAATTACCCAGCCCCCCATGGAGCGGAGCGTCACCCTTGTCCTAGAAACCAAAAATGAACTGGGTGACAAAATAGAACGCCGCCTAGTGCTGGAGGCCATGGGCCGCAACGCAAACCTTATTTTGCTGGACAGTGAAAACCGCATCACCGACTGCACTCGACGGGTGGAGGGGGACCTTTTAACCGGCAAACGGCAAGTGATGCCCGGGCTTTTTTACCACCCCCCGGAGCCTCACCCCGGCGTGCCGCCATTGCTTGCCCGTGAGTTTGAATTTCGGGGCGTTCTCGACATTCCGGGAGAGCTTCTCGCCCTGCAAGCCGCCGCAGAGGCGGGGGAGTGCACCCCCACCATGCTCCTCCGGGAGGGGAAACCGGCGGACTTTTCCGTCCTCCCCATTTTGCAGTACGGATTAGATTCCGAAAACCGCAGCTACGAGACTTTCGGGGCCTTGCTGGACGATTTTTACGCAAACCGCGAGGTCAATCAGGGTGGCAGCAGCCGGGGTACCGAGCTGAATAAATCCGTCACCTCCGCCCGCAACCGCATCGCCCGCAAGCTGGAAAACCAGCGGCGGGAGCTGGCCTCCTCCAAAAACCGTGACCGTCAGCGGGAACTGGGTGATCTTGTCACCTCCAACCTCCACAATCTTTCTAAGGGCATGACCCACTATAAAACACTGGACTTTTACGACGAAAACGGCGGCGAAGTGGACATTCAGCTAGACCCCCTCTTAACCCCCCAGCAAAACGCCGCCAAATATTACAAAAACTACACCAAGGCGAAAACCGCTGAGGGTGTCCTCACAGAGCAGATTGCCAAAGGGGAGGACGAGCTGTCGTATCTCGACAGCGTTCTTGAAAACCTCACGCTTGCCGAGGGTGAGCGGGACATTTTGGAGACTCGAAGAGAGTTGGAGGACACCGGCTACCTCCGCCGCAAAAAGGCGGCGGGTAAAAAGGTGATGAAATCCGCCCTTAAGCCCATGGAATTTCGCTCCTCCGCCGGTCTGCGCATCTCTGTGGGAAAAAATAACGCACAAAACGATGAACTGACCACCAAAAAAGCCTTCAAAAGCGACCTGTGGCTCCACACCCAGAAAATCCACGGCTCCCACGTCATCCTTTGGACGGAGGGGGAGACCCCGGACCTGTTAAGCGTTACCGAGGCGGCCCAGCTTGCCGCATGGTTCTCTCAAGGACGTGAGGGTGGCAAGGTGGCGGTGGACTACACCCCGGTGAAATATGTGAAAAAGCCCGCCGGCGCACGGCCCGGCATGGTGGTGTACACCACCTACGAGACAGCACTTGTGACCCCGAACGAAGAACTTGTGAGAAAGTTGAGGGTGAAATGAGATGGAAACTGCACATATTTTAATCGTAGAGGACGACCCGGACATTAACCGCCTCCTCTGCAAAATTCTCACCGACCACGGCTACGACTGCCGCCCCGCCTTTTCCGGCAGCGAGGGTGCCCTGTGGGCGGAGCAGTACAGCTATGATTTAATCCTGCTGGACTTAATGCTCCCCGGCCTCACCGGCGAGGAACTGATCGCCAAATTCCGCCAGACCAAAACCATGCCGATTATCGTCCTCTCTGCCAAGGTGGGGGTGGAGGCGCGGGTCAACGTTTTAGGTCTGGGCGCGGACGATTTTATCCCCAAGCCCTTTGATAACGCCGAGGTGATTGCCCGCGTGGAGGCACAGCTGCGGCGGTACCGCCAGTTTTCCGGCGGTGAGGCGAAAAAAATCCTCACCTGCGGTGACTTGACGCTGGACCGTGACGCGGTTTCCGCAACAGTAAACGGCGAGGACGTCCCCCTTACCGCCCGTGAGTTTGAAATTCTATCCCTCCTCATGGAGACCCCTAAAAAGGTGTTCACCCGCAAGCAAATCTACGAGGCGGCGTGGGGCGGCGAATTTTTCGGCGACGACAACACCGTAAACGTCCACATCAGCAACCTCCGCTCCAAGCTGGCGCAAAAGAGCGACACCGAGTACATCAAAACCGTCTGGGGCATCGGGTTTAAGATGAACGAACTTTAGTTTGTACAGTACGCAATCTTTAAGCTTTCTTCATTTTTTCTTTCAGGTTTCTTGTTGACGGGCCGTTATACTAAGGGCACAGTCGAGAAAGAAAGGTTGATGCCCTATGACAGAAAACGTCTTGGTGACCCGCGCGCTCACCAAAAAATACGGCAAGGTAGCCGCCGTGGAGGACGTAAATCTCACCCTGGAAAAAGGTCAGATTTACGGTCTCATCGGTCGCAACGGTGCCGGCAAAACCACCATCATCCGCATGGTAACCGCCCAGACCCCGCCCACCGGCGGCGAGGTGGAGCTTTTCGGTGCCACAAGCGCCGCAGACCTCAATAAAATGCGCGCCCGCACCGGTGCCATGGTGGAAATCCCCAGCTTTTACCCGTACTTTACCGCCCGTCAGAACTTGGAGTATTACCGCCGCCAGCGTGGCATTGCGGGCAAAGGTTGCGTAGACGAGGCACTGGAACTGGTGAGCCTTGCGGACACCGGCAAAAAAATCTTCAAGAACTTCTCCTTGGGCATGAAACAGCGGCTGGGCCTGGGCTTGGCTCTCATGGACCACCCGGAGTTTCTTCTTCTGGACGAGCCGATTAACGGCCTAGACCCAGAGGGCATCGTGGAATTTCGCAACATTTTGTTGAACCTCAATCGTGACCGCCAGACCACCATTCTCATTTCCAGCCACATTTTAACCGAGCTTTCCAGCCTTGCCACCCACTACGGCTTCATCGACAAGGGCCATATGCTGGAGCAAATCTCCGCGGTTGCGCTGGCGGAAAAATGCCGCTCCTGCCTGCAAATCGCCGTGGACGATGCCCCCAAGGCGGCCACCACGCTGGAAACCGTCCTGGGCCTTCACGATTACGAGGTGCTCCCCAACAACGTCCTCCGTCTTTACGAGCACCTAGACCAGCCCCAGATTGTCACCGGGACACTGGTAACCGCCGGGGTAGCACTGCTGGGCATTGAGAACAAAAAGATGAATTTGGAAGACTATTTCATGACCCTGATTGGGGGTGGCGTTCATGCTTAATTACATCAGTGCCGAGCTCTATAAGGTGACCCACCGCAAGTACCCCTACATTTTCTTAGGGCTGATTCTCGCCTGCATCGCCTTTATGACCTTTGGATTTACAGCCGGTTTTCGCATGGAGGAGAGCGAATATTTCATGTCCTCCGCCGAATTCCTCTCCATCCTTGTGACCCTGTTCAGCACGGGCTTTTTCCTCTGCGCCATCGTGGGCGACATGGTTTTTTCCGACCAGTATAAGCACAACACCCTCAAAAACGAGGTCTCCTTCGGCATGAGCCGCACCCGCATCTATCTGGGCAAACTCATCACCGAAATCATTGTGGCGGTGGTCCTGTGCACCATCATCATCGGCGTATATTTTATCTGCGCCAAGCTTTTCTTCCCGGCAAGCCCCGAGGACGGATTGATGCTTCAGATCTTAGGTCGGACGCTTTTGGCGCAAATTCCCCTGTGGGTGGGCGGTTTGGCACTGGTCCATCTCACCATGTTCTCCTTCAAAAGCAGCATGATTGCGGTATTTGTCTACCTTGGCGTGATCCTCATGGGGGGCAATGTCTGCTCCATGATGATGTATATGCCCAACCCCGTGTTGGCGGCGATTTTCTCCTTCCTCGATTCCATTCTGATCACAACCCCCTCTGATATGCTCCGCCAGTCCTGCGACTGGCCGCTGGTTGCCAGAGCGTGGCTCACCGGCATGGGCTGGCTGGCAGGCACCAGCGTTTTGGGCTTGGTACTCTTTAACAAGCGGGAAATTAACTAATCATGTAGAGGAGGTCAGGGGATGCAGACCGTTTTGATTGTCATTTTGGCGGCGGTCTGCGCCGCCCTGGCCTTCCTTCTGTACACCTCCCAAAAAGGTCTGCGTAGCTGCATCCGTCAGCTGAAAAATCGTGGCAACACCGGCAATCTGGCCCCCCTGCGGCTGGATGTCCCCAATGCCGCCGCCGAGGAACTGGTGACGCTTATTAACGGTATTCTGCAGAGCAAGGCGGAGGATGCCGCCGCCTACCGTGACGGGGAAAAGGCCCTGCGGGCGCAGATTGCCAACGTGTCCCACGATTTGCGCACCCCCCTCACCTCCATCTTAGGTTACTTGCAACTGCTGGAGGGTGACACCCTCACACCTGAGGAGCGGGCGGAGTATCTGGCGGTGATTGAAAGCCGCGCCAAAGCACTGCAAAGCCTCATCACCGGGTTTTACGACCTCTCCCGACTGGAAGGGGAGGGCTATCCCATAGTGCGGGAGCAGGTGGCACTTGCGCCCCTCCTCACCGACCTGCTGGCGGCGTTTTACGGCGATTTGGAGGCGGCGGGCTTCGTGGTGG